>SKHK01000072.1 GCA_007117005.1 Paracoccaceae bacterium | reverse complement strand
CAACAGCGCCTGACCACGCTGACCCTGATCTATATCGCGATCTACCGGCATTTCCTCGCCGCAGGCGAAGAGCGCGAAGCCCAGCGCATCTACAAGACCTATCTGATCAACGAATTTGCCGAAGATGCCGAGAAGCTGAAGCTCAAACCCACCGACAACAACAAGGCTGCGCTGGCGCAGATGATGGACCCGCAGGAAGCCGTCAAGGTCAGCGGCTATTCGCGGCTGATCGAGAATTTCCGCTTTTTTCAGGGCAAGATAGATGCGTCCAACGTGGCAACCGTTCTGAAGGGCCTGTCCAAGCTGATCTTTGTCAACATCGCGCTCGACCGCCAGAAGGACAATCCGCAGCGCATTTTCGAGAGCCTGAATTCGACAGGGCTGGAGCTGTCGCAGGCAGACCTGATCCGCAATTACATCCTGATGGGATTGCCGCGCAAGGAACAGGAGCAGGTGTTCCGCAGGTTCTGGGAGCCGATCGAGCGTAATGCGCGCAATCTCGAGGTGAACGAAAGCCGTGTGTCGGATTTTATCAGAGATTACCTGACCCTGAAACAGAAAGACATTCCGAACAAGGGCGCGGTCTATGCCAAGTTCAAGGAGCGGTTCCCGGTGCCCAGCGCACCCGAGCTGATGGAGGCGCTGGTCGAGATCCGCGAGCTGTCGAATGTCTATGCGCGCCTGCTGAACCCTGACATGGAAACTGACGCGGTGATTGCGCGCGAGCTGGGCTATATCCGCACGCTCGAGATCAATGTGTCCTACCCGTTCCTGATGCCAGTCTATCGGGATTTTCAGTCTGGGGTGATCTCGCGCGATGATTTTGCGGCCGTGTTGCGCCTGGTGCAAAGCTATGTCTGGCGTCGCGCCATTCTGGGCCTGCCGACCAATGCGCTGAACAAGATCTTCATGGGGCTCTATGACCGTGTGGAGCCTGAGGAATATCTGATCTCGATCCAGCGCGCGCTGATGCAGCGCGGCGGCACACAGCGCTTCCCGCGCGACGCCGAGGTACTGGCCGTTCTGAACGAGAAGGACATGTACAGCCTGAAGGCGCGCACGCGCACTTATTTCTTTGACCGCCTCGAGAACCACAACAATCGCGAGATCGTCGATGTGACAGTGCCCGGCATCACCATCGAGCACATCTTCCCGCAGAACCCGGATCCCGAATGGCGCAACACGGTCGATGAAGATGATTATGCTGCCATGGGCGAGCAGTATCTGAACACGATCGGCAATCTGACGCTGTCGGGCAATAATGGCCGCCTTGGCAACAAGACCTTCGCCGAGAAGCGCGACATGAACCATGACGGCGGCGAGCAGGGCTACCGTTTCAGCCGCCTCTGGCTCAACCGCGATCTGCAGACCCTTGATCACTGGAACGTGGCACAGGTCGAAGCGCGGGCGGAACGTATCGCCCAGCGCTTCCTTGCAGTCTGGCCTGCGCCCAGCGTGGATGTGCTGGTTGGCTCTGGTGCGGAAGAGGTCAACATTTTCGAGGCGGAGGAGCCGAAGTTCAAGAAGCTCGAATACGCGGTATTCCTCGGCAACCGCCTCTGGGTGACACAGGTCAGCCGCCTCTATGTCGAGGTGATCCAGAATCTGCTGTCGGAACAGCCCGATGCCTTCCATGGCACAAAGCTTGGCGATCGCATCCAATTGACCGCAGACGCGGCCAGCCTGCGGCAGGCGGTTCAGGTGGGCGAGGGCTATTTTGTGGAGGGGAACATTGATTCCACGTCCAAGTTCGAGCGGATGAAATTCATCCTGACCGAACTTGGCCTCGAGGATGAGTTGTTCATCAAGTTCGCGTAGGTAGTGCTGGTGCTCATCGGCTCGGGCAAGCTTTGCTGCGGGCCCATGGCGCGATTGGCGGCATCACCGCCGTCACCTCCACCTCCCGCAGCATCTTGCCTCTGAGCAAACCATCACGGACCCAGCCCAGCGCCTGCCACCAGTCGTCATAGGCGCGGCGGGCCGCGTCGATCTGGTGGGGATGCGGGGAGAAGGTCACCGGGCAGGCCAGAACCTCGACAGTGCGCCACTTGCCGCGGGTGAGGACGCGCTCGGTGCCGACGACGATGGTGCTGGCCCGTTCGCCATGCTGGTTGCGCTTCACCTCGACCGGCACACATTGCGGGACGGCCCCCGGCATCCAGTCCGGTGTCAGCCCCGCGCGGGCCAGTTCGGCCACGCGGATCGCCATGCGCTTGCCACCGAGGCTGTCGGGGATCCCGGCGACGGTGGCGGCGATCACCTCGGCGTCCTCGTGGGTGTAGCCGCCGATCCTGTGTGCGCCGCCATCGACCTTGCAGCCCAGCGCTGCGCGCTGCAGGAGGACGTATTCGAGGCCGAAGCCGAAGCCTTCCTCGATCACGTCCTGGGGCAGCGGAAGCTCCAGCTGGGCCTTCTCTACCCGGAACGCCCATTCCAGCGCCGCCTGCACCCCCAGCGCGCGCTTGACGTTTGTGCCGCCGGCATTGCGCCCGATCCGTCCGTGGGCACTCATGGCAGCGGCCCTTTAAACAGGTTCAACTGCGTCGGGCGCTGGGCCGGGCCCAATGGCCGCCAGATCCACGGGCCCAAGGCCATGGGCAGCCGCGAGAGAGCGCCACGCATGTGCTGCTGCCAGTGGGTGAACTCCGTTGCCGAGCAGACGCAGAGCGCGTGCCCGATGGGCCAGCCCATCAGCCACCCGACGAAGAGCGGGTTCAGCCGCCGCCGTGACCGGGCCTTCAGGATCCGCCGCGAGAAGGCGCGCCCATGCGAGGCAATCATCGAAGCCCAGAGCGGGCGCGAGATCGGGGCGTGCAGCGAGGACCGCCGCCCATGCATCGTGATCACCGGGGCCGGGCGGGTGAAGCCCTGTTCCGCCCGGTAATGCAGAATATCCATCCGGGATTTGCCATCCGTGCGGGTGATGCTCGCCTCCGAGCTGCCCTTCCAGTTCTGCGCGGCTGGCGTCGGCCACTGCGCCGCCTGCGCGGGCAGGGGCGGTGTCCCTCCCGAGCCATAGCTCTGACCCGGCCCGCCCTTCGCGCCGTCGGTGGCTTTCGGCGTCGACCAGCTTGTGATGCCCAGCGCCAGCGCCTCGGCCTTGCGGGTGAAATCGCTGTTCCCCGCCGGGTTGTAGCTGCCGGTGCCGGGATGCAGGCTCATCGGTGTGGGCCAGGATGAAGATGCGCAACCGCTGGTGCGGCGCACCGACTTCTGCCGCGCTGAACAGACCCGCCGCAGGCGTGTAGCCCATTGCCCAAAGCTCTCGCAGGACGGTCTCGAGCCCGAGGGTGACGTGACCTGCGACATTTTCGAGAAAGACCCATTCGGAGCGGCATTCACTGACAACGCGGGCGACGTCGGGCCAGAGGTGGCGGGGGTCGTCGGTGCCGCCGCGCTTTCCCGCCGCGCTGAAGGGCTGGCAAGGGTATCCGGCCAGCACGATATCGAAGGCTCCGCAGAAGGGGCGGGCGTCGAAGCTGCGCAGGTCGGTCCAGATCGGGGCCGGGGCGAAGTACCCCGCGCGTTGGGCGGCCACCAGGACGGCGCGCGGCCAGTCCTCCCATTCGACGAAGCACCGGGTGTGATATCCGGGCTCGGCGAGCAAGAGGCCCATATCGAGGCCTCCGCCGCCTGCGCAGAGGGACAATCCGTGCCGGGGACGTGACACCATGCCATTCACCGCACCCCCCTCGCGCGCAGCCGCTCGACGGTGACCAGGCCCCGCGACAGCATCGCGTCGCGCATGGTGTTGCTGATCGTGCTGGGTGGCAGGTATTCGTCGGAATTGACCTTGGCCGCGTAGAAGGCCGCCAGCTCGTCGTCGCTGGGCCGGGGGCCATCGTCGCGCTTGCGGCGCCGGGTCTCTCCGTTGCCGGTTGCCGGACCCTTCTTCGCAACCGCCGCGCCGGTCTGCTTGAGACGCTGGGCAGCGCGCTGCATGGTGCGGTCGAGTGCCTTCGGCCCGTCCGGTGGTTCGGGATGATCGCGCCGCGATGCCTCGGCCACGGCAAGGATCGCGTCTTCGTCGAGGCCCAGATCGTCACGCCAGCGCCGGATATGCTCGCGGGGCGGCCAGCCTTGCCACCAGCCGGGCAGGGCAGCGGGGTCCAGGCCCAGCGCCCGGAGCAGTTCCCCGAAAAACTCCTCGGAGATGGCCTCGCGCGCCTGCGCGCCCTCCTCCTCCTTTACTGGTTTACTTAGAGGTTCCCTTACAGGGTTAGTGTCCGGATTCCGGACACGGCTT
>SKHK01000047.1 GCA_007117005.1 Paracoccaceae bacterium | reverse complement strand
CGCCTCGCCCGGCTGCCGGCTCTTGGCGGGGGCGCATGCGCTTGCTAGGCTGCCGGAAAAGCCAGTGGAGTTGCCATGCGCCCGTTTCG
Source organism: Paracoccaceae bacterium (assembly GCA_007117005.1). Taxonomy (GTDB): domain Bacteria; phylum Pseudomonadota; class Alphaproteobacteria; order Rhodobacterales; family Rhodobacteraceae; genus Pararhodobacter. Next base: position 4,167 of record SKHK01000047.1, on the reverse strand, counting down.
TCTTGTCGCCGCCTTTGCGGGGTTCTGCGCCCTTGCCGTGTTCACCCCGCCCGCCGCGGCGCAATCCGTGCCCTGCGGTGGCGATTTCGGCGCTTTCGTCAATGGTCTGCACAGCGAGGCCACGCGTCAGGGGATCGATGCCGATGTTGCGCGCCGTTTCCTGTCCGGCGTGCGCCGGGATCAGCGGGTCATCGACCGTGACCGCGGGCAAGGGTTCTTCACCCGGCCCTTCATCGAGTTTTCGCGCCAGTTGATCAGCCAGAGCCGGCTGGATCGCGGCCGGCGCCTGGGGCAGCAACAGGCTGCACTTTTCCAGCGCGCCGAGCGGGATTACGGCACCCCGCCGGGCATCCTGCTGTCGCTTCTGGCCTTCGAGACCGATTACGGGTCCTTTCAGGGTGATTTCAACACCGCCAATGCGCTGGTCACCCTGGCCCATGACTGCCGGCGGCCAGAGCTGTTCCGGCCGCAGATCTTTGCCATGATGCGGCTTTACCAGCGCGGCGAGATGGATCCGCGGACGACCGTCGGCGCCTGGGCCGGCGAGGTGGGGATCATGCAGATGTTGCCCTCGGACATCCTGCGGCTGGGGGTGGATGGCGATGGGTCCGGCCGTGTGGATGTGCGGGGATCGCTGCCCGATGCGGTGCTATCCGGCGCGCGGATGCTGCAGGATCACGGTTGGCGGCGGGGAGAGCCCTGGCTGCACGAGGTGCGCATCCCGCAGGGGCTGGACCTGACGCGCACGGGCCTGCGCACCGAACTGACGGTCAGTGAATGGCAGCGGCTGGGCGTGCAGCCGCGGCATGGATCGTTGCCATCTGGAAGTCTGCGGGCCTCGGTCATCCTGCCGCAGGGGCATCGCGGCCCGGCCTTCATGGTGTTTCGCAATTTCCGCACGCTGTTCGAATGGAACCAGAGCTTTACCTATGTGGTGACGGCGGCCTATTTCGGCACGCGCCTGCAGGGGGCGCCGGTCTATGACCCGGGTAACCCCGAGCCGGGGTTGAACCGCGACCAGATGCGCGAGTTGCAGCGACGGTTGCAGGCGCGGGGGCTCGACACCGGCGGCACGACCGGCATTCTGGGCGCCAATACCCGCGCGGCGGTACAGGATGTTCAGGCGCAGCTGGGTCTGCCGGCCGATGGCTGGCCCACGCCGGAATTGTTGCGCCGGTTGTGACGGGGCAGGGGGCGCTGCCCCCTTGCCGCCCCCCGCGCATGATTGCGGCTCACCCCCGGAGTATTTATGGCAAGATGAAAGAAGCGTGAATAACGGGCGCCGCAGCATGTGGCGCGCCCGTTGCAAGAGGCGACATGGATCAGATCATCGCACTGGCCGGGCAGAACCTGCTGTCACCGGTTATCCTGTTCTTCGTGCTGGGATTGTTGGCGGCGCTGGCGCGGTCCGATCTGAGTTTCCCCGAGGCCGTGGCGAAGGGCATGTCGCTTTATCTGCTCTTTGCCATCGGCTTCAAGGGCGGGGCCGGGGTGGCCGATCACGGCGCCGATCTGAGCCTGGGGCTGGCGATCCTGGCCGGGGTGGGCCTGTCCTTCGTGTTGCCCTTTGCGGCCTTCGCCTTGTTGCGTATCCTGGCGCGCGGGGTGTCGGTCACCGATGCCGCGGCGGTGGCAGGGCATTACGGGTCGATATCCATCGTGACCTTCGTGGCGGCGACCTCGCTTCTGTCGGCATCCGGTATCGCGTTCGAGGGTTACATGGTCGCTGTGGCCGCTGCGATGGAGGCGCCGGCGATCATTTCGGCGCTGTGGCTTGCCACGCGCGGCGCTGGCGGTGGCCGGATGGATGGCGATCTGTGGCGCGAGATCCTGCTCAACGGGTCCATCGTGCTGCTTCTGGGCGCCTTTGCCATTGGCTGGATCACCGGCGAGCGGGGTATGACCGAGATCGCGCCCTTCATCGAGGCGCCTTTCAAGGGCGTGCTGTGCCTGTTCCTGCTGGACATGGGCATCGTGGCGGGCCGCGGGTTGCGCTCGGCGCGCGGGGTGGTCACGCCGGGGGTGCTGCTGTTCGGCCTGCTGATGCCGCTGGTTGGTGCCGGATTCGGGCTGGGCACGGGGCTGGCGCTGGGCCTGTCGGTGGGGGGGGTGGCGGTGCTCATGACGCTTTCGGCCTCGGCCAGCTATATCGCTGTGCCTGCGGCCATGCGTGTGGCGCTGCCGCGCGCCAATCCGGCGCTGTATCTGACCCTGGCGCTGGGCATAACCTTTCCGTTCAATCTGACGCTGGGTGTGCCGCTATACATGAGCCTGGCCGAAATTCTTGTCGGAGGATGACCCATGAAGCTGCATCAGGCGAAGCGCGTCGAGATCATGATAGAGGGGGTGATGGAAAAACAGATCACCCGGGTGATGGAGGGGGCGGGCGTCACCGGCTACACCATCCTGCCGGTGCTGGGCGGCTCTGGCGCTTCCGGTCGCTGGACGCGCGAGGGCAATGTCAGCCGCGCCGTCAGCATGATCGCCGTGGTCTGCCTGATCGCGCCGCACCGGCTGGACGGGTTGCTGGAGGCGCTGTTTCCGGTGCTGGATGAACATATAGGCGTGGTCAGCATCAGCGACGCGCAGATCATGCGCGCCGAGCGTTTCTGACTGGCCGAATCCGCTTGCCAGACCATGCCGTCATGCGCATGATCACGGCGGTGTGATTTATTGTTGAGGGGGAAGTCAATGAGCCGCCGAGAGATGCTGATCGAGCGTTACGCAGATGATCTGCGCAACAAATGCGGGATCGAGCCGGACATGGCGCTGCTGCGCAAGGTCACGATCGGCTGTGGCCCGTCGATCTACAATGCCGATGCCTCGACCGTGGCGGCGACGCAGCAGCATGAACTGGATACCGTGCGGCGCAACTATCTGATGGGAAAGCTGGGGCTGCCCGACGGGCCCGACCTGAACGAGGCCATCGACAAGGTGATCGAGACCTATGGCCGGTCAGAGCGCAACAAGTATCGCGCCGTGGTCTATTACATGCTGTGCCGGCATTTCGGCAAGGAAAGCGTCTACGCCTGACAGGTGGTGCCCAGCGGGTGCGTCGCGATCAGATCGTGGCGGCGACCTCGTAGAGAACCGGCTCGAAGCGTGAGCAGAGGGCCGATATCGCCTTGTTGCGCTCTCTCATGTCCTGCCCGCGCAAGACCGCCAGAAAGTCCTCTCGCTTGCGCCACTGCGAATAGACCGCAATCCGGGTCCGCGCGTCGTTCACATGGATGGCGGCGCCGATGAAGCCGGGCTGGTGCCGGATCACGGATTGAAAGGCATCGCTCAGTGCCTCGATCACGTCGCTGCAGGTGCCCGGCGTCATCTCATAGGTGGTGATCACTGTCTGAACCTCGGTCTCCGGGGCGATGGTGACGGTCATGGCGGCTCTCCTGTTATGGGTGCTGTTTGCTGATCCTGCCACGAAAGCGGGCTGGATGCACCTGCACGCCGGTATCGGCCGCTGGGCGCCAAATGCCTTGTAACAAGGCATTTGCAAGCGATTTTCTCAAATCGCTTTTTCCCTCGGTCGCGGGCGGTACGCGGGGGCGCGGGTCACAGTGCCAGGGCGACCGGGACCATGGAAAGCACCAGAAGCACCGCCATGGTCCAGTTGAACACCCGCAACATCCCCGGGCGCGCCAGAAACCGCCGCATCCCCTGGCCCAGCACCGTCCAGATCCCAACCGAGGGCAGGTTGACCAATGAGAAGACGCCCGCCACCATCAGCGCAGAGGCGAAGCCTTCGCCTGGTGCGAACAGGGCGACGGCGCCAAACGCCATGGCGATTGCCTTGGGGTTGACCCATTGAAACGCCGCCGCCTGCAGAAAGGTCAGCGGCGTCCCCGTGGCGCTGGCCGCACCCGGCGGCGCGGCATGCGCGATCTTCCAGGCCAGCCACAGCAGATAGGCCGCCGACACCCCCATCAGCGCCGCCCGCGCCGGAGGCCAGGTCTGGAACAGCCCCAACAGGCCCATGCCCACCAGAAACACCATGAACCCATGGCCCAGCGCGATGCCCAGCATATGCGGCACAGAGCGCCGAAATCCGAAGTTCACCCCCGATGCCAGCAGCATCACGTTGTTCGGCCCGGGCGTGACCGAGGTCACGAAACTGAACACCACCAGCCCCTTGAGCAATTCCAGCGTCATCTGCGCGCCCTCATT
>SKHK01000165.1 GCA_007117005.1 Paracoccaceae bacterium | reverse complement strand
CTGCTGAGGCTACGCCTGGCGCTGGAGGGGGATGGCGCGATCGAACCTGCCACCCTGCAGGAAGCGGAGGATGTCGCCGGCATCGTGCGGCGGGAACATGACGGCGCCCTGCTGATGTCAAAGGCCATCCGTTTGCGCGCCCGCGACGGACAGTTCGCCGCCGGTTTCGCCGCCGTCGACCGGTTGCGAACCTGGCTTGGCAACAGCCGAGAGGATCGGCTGATGGACCGCCAGTTGACCGACCTGATGTGGCGGGAACTGGCGGGCAGTGCCGATGATCAGATGTTCCTGGCGCATTTCATGACCCGACGGGACCGCGCGGCTGACAGCCTTTCCGACGAGACCCGCACCGCTCTTGCCGACCGTTTGCTGCGGCTGGGTCTGGCGCGGCCGGCGCTGGATCTGGTGACCCCGCCAGGCGATGCGGCACATGTGCTGGCAAGGGCAGAGGCTCTCGTGCTTCTTGGTCAGCCGGCCGAGGCACTGGCCAGCCTTGCCGATCTTGCCGAACAACCCGCCGATGCGCAGGCAGCGCGCCTGAATGATACGCGTATCGCCGCGCTCAGGGCGCGCAGCCTGCAGGCCCTGGGCGCCACTGACGCAGCCATCACGGCGCTGGCCGAGGACGGGCGGATGCGCGACGCCATGCGCCTTGCCCTGACGGGTGGTGACTGGGGGCGGGTCGAGCGCCTGCTGACCCATCCTGCCGACGCGCCCGAACCCGTCCACGCCCCCACGGAACCCGATGACAGGCGTGCCGGGGCCGTGGTCCCAGCAGCGCCGTCGGCAGCCGCCGCGACGCCCGGAGGCGCATCGGCAGCGGAAGCCCTGCCAACAAACCCGATCCCGCCAGCACCGGCCTCGCCACCCGCGCCGGACCGACAGCCCGCGCCGGCTGACACGGAAACGGTGGATGACCAGGACGAAACAGCAGCGCTGATGGCGCTGGCCCGCGCCTTTGGCAGGGCACCCGGTCTGGCGCTCCCCGATGCGCGGCCCGCGCCTGCCGCGGCAACCGAGGGTGAGCGCGCCACCATCGAGGCCTCGCCGCCCCCTGCACGGATAGACACGGCACTGTCCGGCGCCGACGCCGTGCGGCGCAACACGGCGCTGCTGGAAGAAAGCGCATCACTGCGGGCGATGGTACAGGACCTGCTGGGACCCGATGACGGCCGGAGCCCCTGATGCTGACGGACACCCGCGCCTTTAGGTGTCCACCAACCCGCTACGCAGCCCCTCGCCCCCTTCGGGCACGCGCAGCCCGGGCCGGCGGGTTTACCCGCGCCTGTAAAGCCCGACCTCGCCCCCCGGCCGCGCGACGGTGCTCAGCAGGTCCCAGATGTATTGCGCGACCGAACGGAAGCAGATGACCGTGAAACCGTCATCACCCGTCCGCCAGATCGCCGCAGCCGCCTGGGCTGCACGGGTACGCCGGATGCCGCCCACCGGCAAATCGCCGAAATCCACCGGGCAGAGCTTGGCCAGGACATCGCGCGCCTGCGCGCCGGACACGGTGATGACCCCCCGCGCATCCGATACATCGGCCACCGTGGCGAACTGCCCTGCCAAAGCGGCCTGCAGCGCTGCGGCGGTTTCGGCCGCGCGCGTGCGATCGACGAAGAGCAAAAGCTCATCGGGTGACATCCAGGCCACTGCCGCGCCATCCTTGCCCGCGCTGACTTGCCGGACACCCGGCAACGCCGCGCCCGTCACCTCATGCACCGCCGCGGCCATTTCGGCCGAGGACAGGTCTCCGCGCAGCAGGATCATGCCCTGCGGGCCGGCATCGGCCAGATCGACCAGCCCGCTGTAGCGCGCCCCGGACAGGGCGCTGATCACCTCAGACATTCTGTCGCTCCCCTGCCTTGTCGTGGAAACATGTCTCGACGATCCGCGCAGGGATCATCCGCCCGCCATCGCCCTGGAACTCGATCACCTCGCCCATCCGGTCCGGGCCCTGCGCCACCAGACCCAGCGCGATGCCACGGCCCAGCGTCGGCGAGAAATAGGTCGAGGTGACGCGTCCTTGCGTATTGCGCTGGCCATTGGCGTTCACCCCCTCGGCCGGGGCCAGCGCGGCATGCGGCAGGACCGAGCCGTCCAGCGTCTCCAGCCCCACCAGCTTCCAGCGCTCCGGCGCCACCATCGCCGAACGCTCCATCCCGCGCTTGCCCAGGAAATCTGGTTTCTTCTTCGATATCGCCCAGGACAGGCCCAGGTCCTGCGGGATCACCGTGCCGTCGGTCTCGTCCCCGATCATGATGAAACCCTTTTCGGCGCGCATCACATGCAGCGCCTCGGTGCCGTAGGGCATGGCGCCGAATTCCGCCCCGGCCGCGACCAGCTTTTCCCACAGCGCCAGCCCCTGCCCCGCCGGCACCGCCACCTCATAGGACAATTCGCCGGAAAACGAGATGCGGAATACCCGCGCCGGGATGCCGGCGATCTGCCCTTCGCGCCAGTCCATGAAGGGCAGCGCGTCGGCCGACAGATCAATATCGCTGCCCAGCTTTTCCAGCACCGCGCGCGCCTTGGGGCCGACCACGGCGATTTGCGCGAACTGTTCGGTCAGGTTGACGACATGGACCTTCCAGTCCCACCATTCGCATTGCAGCCAGTCTTCCATCCAGCCATGCACATGGTCGGCACCGCCCGAGGTGGTGTGACACAGGAAGGCATCATCGCCCAGCCGCGCCACCACGCCGTCATCCATCAGGAAGCCGTTTTCGTTGCACATCAGACCATAGCGGCACTTGCCCGGCTTCAGGCTGCTCATCATGCCGGTATAGAGCATGTCCATGAAGCGCGCGGCATCCGGCCCCTTGACCAGCAGTTTGCCCAGGGTCGAGGCATCGAGCAGCCCGAGGCTTTCGCGCGTCTGCGTGATCTCGCGCTTGACGGCATCCGCGCGGCTTTCACCGGGGCGGGGGTAGCAATAGGGCCGGCGCCACTGGCCCACGGGTTCGAAATCGGCGCCCTGCGCCGCGTGCCAGCCATGCATCGGCGTGCGGCGCAGGGGCTGAAAGACCGGCCCGCGTGCCTCGCCCGCGATGGTGCCGATGGTCAGCGGCGTATAGGGCGGGCGGAAGGTGGTGGTGCCCACCTGCGGGATCGGCTGGCCCAGCGCATCGGCCAGCACGGCCAACCCGTTGATGTTGCTCAGCTTGCCCTGATCGGTGGCCATGCCCAGCGTGGTATAGCGCTTGGTATGCTCGACAGAGGTGTAGCCTTCCTGCGCCGCCAGTTGCACGTCAGAGACCTTGACGTCGTTCTGCGGGTCCAGCCACATCTTTGAGCGCAGCTTGTAGCCCGCGCGCGCGGGCATCATCCAGACCGGCGCCAGCGGTTCCTCGGCCACGTTATCGGCCTGCGGGGCGGGGCTGTCGGGCGCGCCCGCCGCGCGCAGCCCGGCGGCATGGGCATCGGCCAGCACATCGCCCGGGGCCATGGCGCCATTGGCGCTGCCGGCGGCGATGAGATTGCCCTGACCGTCGGCGCCCAGCGGCGGGCGGGCCGGGTCCGGGCGGAAGAAGGCGCCGCCCTCGTCCCAGGCCAGCTTGCCTCCGCAATGCGACCACAGATGCACCACCGGCGACCAGCCGCCGGACATGGCCACGGCGTCGCAATGGATACGCTCGCTGGCGCGGGCGCCGTCGCTGTGCTGGGGGCAAAGCTCCACCGCCGTGACCTGCCTGCCGCCCTCGACCTTGCGAATGGCGGTGTCAGTCGCCACACGGATGCCCAGCGCGCGCGCCTGATCCGGCAGGGCGCCGCTGGCCTGGGGGCGCGCATCGATCACGGCGCGGACGGTGACACCCGCGCGGTGCAGCGCGATGGCGGTGCGATAGGCGTCGTCATTGTTGGTGACGACGACCACGCGCTGACCGGGCACCACGGCCCAGTTGACCAGATAGTCCCGCATGGCCGAGGCCAGCATCACGCCGGGAATGTCATTGCCGGCAAAGGAAAGCGGGCGCTCGATGGCACCGGTGGCAGTGACGATCCGGGCTGCACGGATGCGCCAGAGCCGCTGGCGGGGCTTGTCGGCGCCGGGTTCATGATCCGCGATCCGCTGGGCGGCCAGCGCATAACCGTGGTCATGCAGGCCCACGCTTTGCGTGCGGTTCAGTACCGTCACATTCGGCAGGGCGCGCAGGGCGGCAAGCTGGTCATCCACCCAGTCGCCGGCGTCGCGCCCGTCGATCACCGCGCCATCGACCGGCGCACGGCCACCCCAATGTGCGGCCTGTTCGCACAGGAT
>SKHK01000321.1 GCA_007117005.1 Paracoccaceae bacterium | reverse complement strand
TGATGATGGGTTGGGTAGCCCCTCCTGACGGCACTTGTGCCACTGTGATCCATGCAGGATCAGGAGGAGTTGGCTATGAAGGAAGTATCGATCATCGGCGTGGACTTGGCCAAGCAAGTCTTTCAACTGCATGGCGCGACAGCCGAGGGTGAAGTCGTGTTCCGCAAGAAGCTGTCGCGCAAGCAGTTCCTCGCGTTCATGCAGACCCATCCGAGATGCAGGGTGGCGATGGAGGCCTGTGCGACCGCTCATCACTGGGCGAGGACATTGATGGCTCTCGGGCATGACGTGCGACTGATCGCGCCGAAGTTCGTCAAGCCGTATGTCAAGAACCAGAAGAACGACATGGCGGATGCCGAGGCGATCACGGAGGCTGCCAGTCGACCGACCATGCGCTTTGTCGAAGTGAAGACGCCCGAGCAACAGGGGTTGGGGGTGATCTTCCGGCTACGGGATCTGCTGGTCGGCCAGCGGACGCAAACGGTCAACGCGCTGCGTGGCCACCTCGCCGAGTTTGGTGTCGTCACGGCCAAGGGGCGGGAGAACGTTGACAAGCTGCGGTCCGCTTTGGACCGGGATGAGGAAGCGGCCGATATTCCTGCCTCGGTTCGTCACATGGCGCAGCTTTTCTTCGACCAAATCCATGATCTGTCCCGGCGTATCGCGGAGCTCGATGCGCAGATCGCGGCAGCCAGCAAACGGTCACGGTTCTCGGCGCGCCTGCAGAAAATGCCAGGGATTGGCCCCATCACTTCAATGGCCTTGGCGGCTTTCGCTCCACCGATGGAGACGTTCCGGCAGGCGCGCGACTTCTCGGCCTGGTTGGGCCTTGTGCCTCGGCAGCATTCGAGCGGTGGCAAGCCGAGGCTCGGACGGACGAGCAAATCTGGACAGCGGGATATCCGGCGTTTGCTGATCATCGGCGCGATGGCGGTGATTTCCGGCGCCAAGGTTCGACCACCTGCGGAGAACTCCTGGCTTGCACGTATCCTCGCTCGCAAACCGAGAATGCTGGCCGCCATCGCGCTGGCGAACAAGATGGCGCGCATGCTGTGGGCCATGATCACGAAGGACGAAGAGTTTCGAGGTGGACCACTGTCGGCGACCTGAGCGAACCGGCAGCGCTGCCTCGAAAATGCGGGAGAAGCTGAAGCGAGTATGAAGTCGATCGACCAGATCGGGGTTGGGAAAATCAGTGTCACATGGAGAGCCTCGAGCTCGGTCTGATGTTTTGAACCCAATCCGCGGATCCCATACCGGCCAAGGGGCGCTGCGCCCCGAGAAAAGGCCTGACACATGGACGCATTCGATCGTATCATCCCAGCCAAGGCGACAGCCCGCTAAAACCGGGGCTACCCACACATGATGTGACCGCTCCCCCTTGTGGATCCTCGCAGACCCACCTTGGCACATTGATGCCGCCGGGGGGCGGTCACATCATCAAAGCCAAGAGGCGCATGACTCTCGCTGCAGAACCTTGGCAGGGTCAGTGGGGCCTGTTTTGTCGGCACGGCGCAAAGGGGGCGCGGCAGGGCATGGTCGGCGGTGGTCAGTCGGGCAGGTTCGGCGCCAACCACACCAGCGCGACGCCCTGTTCCACCGGCAAAAGCATGTCACGGGCCATTGACAGCGCCTCGGGGACGCGGCCGGTCCGGGCGAGTGCCCCGGCAGCCTGACCGAGTTCAGCGGCCTGACCCACCCTGCCGACGCGCCTGCGCACGGCGTCCACCGCCGCGTCGAAGACCCCTTGATCGGCCGTGGCCCTTTCGATCTCCGGCAACAACTCTACCAGGCTTCGCGGAGATAGCCGGTAGCGATCCGCCAGTTCGACGGCCTCGGCATACAGCCCGGCCTGCACCTGCGCCCTGGCGATTTCCACGAAAGCCGCGTCCACAAAGCCGATGGGCAGCCTGACGTGAAGCGCTCTGTCTGCCAGATAGTTCTCAGTGGTCGCAAGCGCCTCGTCATGGCGGCCCATCTGTGCCATCGCCGTCACAATCGCCACAACGGCATGGGCCCGGGCGCCGCTGTCGCGGATGCCGTAGGCCACGGGCAGCGTCTCGTCGAAGAAGCCGGCATTGCCTTCTGCAACGGCGATCTGGCTCAACACGGCGATCTGATGGCCCAGATCCTGGATGCTTTCGGCTGTGGATCGCGCCTCTGCGATCTGCCCGGCCCGAGCCTGAGCGCGCGCGATGTGAGACAACGCCAAGGAACGGTATCCCGGGTCTTCGATCAGGTGCCTTGCCTCCTGCGCTTCGGCGATGTGCCCGTCCTCGGCCAGGCGCAAGACGATCTGGGCGAGAACTTCGCCCTGAAAAACCGGATCCCGTAGCAGGTCAAGGGTCGCAACAGCATCTGACAGCAACCCGGCCTCTGCCTGCATCAGTGCGATATGGCGCACCAGCGGCACCTGACCGCCTGGGCCAAGTTGCCGCAGCATGGCGGCCGCGTCTGCATAGAGCTGCGGATCTCCCTCTGTCGCAGCCACTTGCACCAGGACCATGACACCGATCAGATCCCTGTCGCGCTCCTGGCGTTGAAGGGCGATGGCCTCGGCGAAAACGCAGGCTTGCATGGGGTTTGCGTTGCAGGCCGCAATCGCCTCCGGCGCTGCGGCGCCTGCGGCCATGGCGTTCAACTGGTCCAGATACTGTGCGGCGCCGCTGCTTGCCGGCCAGAGCAGGGCGTCCAGGGTGTGCTGTGGCGCAGGTTCCCGGGCATCCACAGCCGGGCGCAGGGGGGATGCCGCGGCGGGCAGCATCGGCAAGCCGGCTGCAACCGCCATGAAAAAGGCCGAAACCAGCATGGTCCAGGCGCCGCCTGTCTTTTGCATCTCTCCCCAAACTCCCCGGATAGTGTGTTACCTCTCGAACGACTCGCCTGACTGGCTTCGCTGTTCAAGCGGTTTGCGCCGCCGCGTGCCGGTTCGGCGGCGGGTTTCCGGCGCCCTGGTTACGAAATGCGCCGGGGACAGCAGGTCACTTTCATGCGCAGGCGTCTTGAACTGCGTCCTGACCGGGTTCGTCTAGGCGTTGGTCAGACTCAGCGGCTTTCCAGTGCATGCGGCAGGGTGTTCATGCTTTCCGGCCCGGATTCGGTGATCAGCACCTGATCCTCAATGATGAACCCGCCCAGGCCGGTGATGTACCAGGGGCATTCAAAGGCCAGCACCATGCCGGGTGTGACCGGCGTATCGGCATCGGCGGCGATGAAAGGCCATTCCTCGCTGCCCGGCCCGGTGCCGAGGCCATGGCCGAAATGGCCGCGCGCGTAGTGGTCGAACCCTGCAGCGCGGATCGCCTGCGTGGTGGCGGCGTGCACCGCGCGCAGAGGCGTGCCGGGGGTCAGCCGGGCCAAGCCGGCGCGAAACCCGGCCATCAGCGCGCCGTGGATCTGCGCGGCCACGCGGGGGGGCGTGCCCAGCGCAAAGGTACGGCCGGTGTCCGAGGTATAGCCCTGCACCAGACAGCCGACATCCACCTTGATCAGGTCGCCGGGCCGGGCGCTTTCATCGCCGCCCCAGGGGTCCGGTCCGACGGCGATATATTCCCATTCCCCGCTCAGATCGGCTCCGCCCGCCTGCGCGACAGTCTGCCGCCAGACCGAGGCCAGTTCGCTGCGCGCCACGCCCGGCGCGATGGCGTCGCGCACCGCCCGCAGGCCGGTTTCCGCGATGCCCACGGCACGGCGCAGGTGGTCGATCTCGGCCGGTGACTTGATCGCCCGCAGCATCCGCGCCACGGCCGTCCCGTCGACCAGAACCGCCGGTGCCAGCGCCGCCTGCATCGCCGGCCAGTCACGGGCCGAAATCGCGGCCAGTTCCACGCCGATGCGCGCCCGTGCCAGCCCCCGTTCGGCCAGCGCGTCACGCAGATGCGCCCATGTCGCGCCCGCGTCAAAGGTGGTGGGGCGGGCGAAGCCGTCGCTGCGCCCCTCGGCCGCCCAAAGCGCGCGCATCTGCGCCACGGCATCGCCCTGCACATCGAAGCCCGGCGCCGCGCTGGCTTCGACCCAAAGCGGGCTTTCGCGCGTGTCCCTGATGTGGCTGGCCTGCCGGAACCCCGGCGCGAACAGGTCGCTGACCACGGCTGCCTCGCCCGCGCCCGCATCGGCCGGCACCAGCGCCGCCACCGCGCCGGCCTGCCGCCACATGGTGCCGACGCCGGGCGGGGCGCCGGTGGCATGGGTGAACCCCTCGGGCGAAAGCAGGATCAGTGCCTCGATCCCTGCGTCCTCCATCAACCGCCGGGCCAGCGCCCGGTCCAGATGTGCCGTCATGTCATCCTACCCCATCACCAGCGCGGGCAGCCACAGCACCACCCCCGGAAAGGCCACCACCAGCCCGATCATGCCCAGAAGCACCAGCCAGTAGGGCAGCGCCGCCCAGGCGGCCTGTCCTAGCCGCACCTGCCCGCCGGTCATGCCGGTCAGCACGAAGATGTTCATGCCCACCGGCGGGGTCAGCATGCCGATCTCGATCAGCAGCGTGATCAGCACGCCCAGCCAGATGGGGTCATGGCCCAGACCCACCAGCAGCGGAAAGACGATGGGCAGGGTCATGATCATCATCGACAGCCCGTCGAACACCGTGCCCAGCGCCAGATAGACCAGCACCACCACCAGCAGAACCCCCATCGGCGGGATGCCCATGCCGCTGATCTGGCGCAGCAGGTCCTGCGGCAGGCCCAGCACGCTGATCGATTGCGCCAGCACCACGGCGCCGATCAGTACCATGCCGATGACGCTGAAGGTGACCAACGTGTTCATCAATGCCTGAAGGATGCCGCGCAGGGTCAGGTTGCCGCGCCAGAAGCCGATGACGATGGCCGCCGCCACGCCCACCCCGGCGGATTCGGTGGGCGTGGCCAGCCCCGCAAACAGGCTGCCCAGCACCGCGCCGATCAGCGCCACCAGCGGCCAGATCTGCCACAGGCCCAGAAGCGCGCGGCCCAGCCCGATTTCCGGCGCAGGCTCCGGTGCCAGGCGCGGGTTACGCCAGGCCATGAAGGCGATCCAGGCCATGAAGCCCAGCGCTGCCAGCAGACCCGGCACCACGCCCGCCAGGAACAGCCGCCCGATCGAGGTCTCGGTAAAGGCGCCGTAGATAAGCAGCGCGAGGCTGGGCGGTATCAGCAGGCCCAGCGTACCCCCGCCCGCAAGGCTGCCCACCACCACCGCCTTGTCATAGCCGCGCCGCGTCATCTCGGGATAGGCGACCGATCCCACCGCCGCCGCCACCGCCATGGATGATCCGCTGACCGCGCCGAACAGCCCGCAGACGGCGATATTGGTATGCAGCAGCCCCCCCGGCAGGCGCGCGAAGACCGGCGACATCGCCCGATAGACCCCTCGCGCAAGGCCAGATGCGACCAGCAATTCACCCAGCAGGATGAACAGCGGAATCGCGGTCAGGGTGAAGCTGTTGAAGGTGTTCCAGACCGCCTGCACGCCCAGGCTGGTCGCGCCACCGGACCAGAAATGCAGGATGACGAAGCCCGTCAGCCCCAGCGCCGAGCCCAGCACAGCGCCGGTCAGCACCGCCCCCAGCAGCGTGCCGCCCATCACCAGCCAGATCACCGGCGCGCCCCCTGTCCCGGCAGGTCGGCGATGGGTTCCGGCGTGTCGGCCAGATCCCTGGGCGCGGGGGGCGGGCGCAGGGCCTGCCAGGCGGCGACCAGTGCCGTCAGCGCCACGCCCGCCACCATCAGCGCCACGAAGGGGGCAAGCTGCACGCGGCCCACCTCGGAGCGCAGGTTCAGCATCCTTGTCAGGCGCAGATCGGCCAGCGCGTCGCGCAGGAAGACCAGCGCGAAGGCCAGCAGCACCGCCTGACCCAGCACCCACATCAGCCGCCGCAGCCAGCCGCCGCTGTGATCATAGACCAGCCCCACGCGGATATGGCCATGCGTCGCCAGCACATGGGGGATGCCCAGAAAGACCGCGCTGACCATCAACAGGCCTGCGATTTCCTCGGTCTGGGCAAAGGGGGCGCCGACGGCATAGCGCATCACCACGGCCATGAAGACCAGCGCCGCCATACCCGCCACGCAGGCCGCGCCCAGGGCGGCCAGCGCGCGGGTCAGCCAAAACAGGCCCAGGTCAATCAGGGCGGCGATGCGCGCCATGGGGCGGGGCTCCGATTGTGGGTAGGGGCGGGCCCGGCCGATCCTCAAAGAGGATGACGGGGCCGGCCCGGCCTGGCGTTACAGCGTGTGGCGTTACTGCTCCAACAGTTCCATGATCCGGGCACGATAGGCCACCGCGGCCTCGCCACCCTCTTCCGAAAGGGTCAGCCAGGTCTGGGCCGCGGCTTCGCGGATGGCGTCCTGATCGGCCTGCGGCAGGTCATCGTGCCAGGTCACACCGGCCTCGACCATCGCGGCGCGGGCGGCGACCTCGGCCTCGGCATCGCCGTCGAACTGGAAGGATTCCTCGGCCAGAACCTCCAGCGCCTGATCAAGCGCTGCGCGATGCTCGGTGCTCAGACGTTCCAGGCTGCCGGCATTGGCGACGATGGCGTAGGGCGCCGGCGGGAAGGGAAAGCCCGTATAGGTGGCATGCGGCGCGACCTCCTGCAGCGAGATCGAGCCGGCGAAACGCGCGGGATAAAGCGCGCAATCCACCACGCCGGTCTGCATGGCCGAATAGAGTTCGTTCTGCGGGATGATCTGCGCGGCCACGCCCAGCGCGGTGAAGGTCTCCACCTGCTCGCGCGAGCCGACGCGCAGGCGCAGCGTGCGCAACTGGTCCAGGCTGGTCACCGTCTCGCGGCAAAAGAGCGAGGCATCGATGATCGGCAGCGCCATGAAGCCCACCACGGGGATGTTGCGTTCGGCGAAACCGGCGGTCAGCGCCTCCTGCACGGCGGGCAGGGCGCGCAGGTGTTCCTCGGCGGTTGAGACAGAGCCGAAGACATAGAGATTGGCCAGGTCCGGCGCATCGCGGCCCAGGAAGGTGGGCCAGCTGAAGGCGATCTCAGGCGTGCCGGTCTGCATCCAGCGCAGCGCGTCGGCGTCGCGCAGGTTCATGCCGCCGCCCTCGATCACGTTGATGGTGAAGCTGCCGCCCGAGAATTCCGCGACATTGGCGGCGAAGGTGCGGATATGGCCGGATTCCGGCCGCGTCGGCGCGTAGTTGTTGTTGAAGCGCCAGGTGACATCCTGCGCGGCTACACCCACGGCGGATGTGGACAGCGCGACGGCTGCGGCGGCAAGGGCGGTGAACGGCTTCATGGTGATCCCCCTGATGGTCACGGTCTGATGGTCACGGTCTGATGGTCACGGTCTGATGGCTGGGCGCTACCGGACAGCATGCCGTCGGGCAGCGGTGTCAACCGATGTACGGGTATCGTGACGCATGGCGCATGGCGCGGCAAGGGGAAGCTGGGGGAAAGCCGTCCGTCCTGCGCCCGCGGTGATGAACACTGTTCCGTCTGCACGGCGCAGGGCGGAAAACCGTCACGGTGCCTGAAAAGCGTCCGGCCTGGCGGCGCGGGCCATGTGGTCCAGCACGGCATTGACGAATTTCGCCTCGCGCCCGTCGGAAAAGAAATCCTGCGTCAGGCGGACATATTCGGTGATCGCCACTTTCGGCGGCGTCTCGGTTTCCAGCAATTCCGCCCCGGCGGCGCGGAACAGTGCGCGCAGCGTAGGGTCGATCCGCGCGATCGGCCATTTCGCGACCAGCGCGCGGTCGGTCATCTGGTCGATCCGTGCCTGATGGTTGACCGCCAGATCGATCAGCCGGCCGAAAAAGGCCTCGTCTGCCTCGACCCAGGCTTCGCCGCCCTCGCCGGTCTCGGCGCCGATGCGGTGGGTTTCGAACTCGCGCCGCACCTGTTCGACGGTCTGGCCGCTTTGTTCCATCTGGAAAAGCGCCTGCACGGCATAGAAACGCGCCGCGCCGCGCCGGGCGCGTTTGTCGGGCTTGCTCATGCGTGGCGGCCCTCGTTCGGTGTGCCACCGGCCAGCAGCGTTTCCTCGCCCAGCGGGCGGAAGCCGACACTGCCGCGCGGCTTGCCCCAGCGGCGCGCCAGCGCCACCAGATGCAGCGCCGCCGCCGCAGCGCCGCCGCCCTTGTCCTGATCGGCCGGATCGGCGCGCACAGCCGCCTGGGCGTGGTTTTCCACCGTCAGGATGCCGTTGCCGATACAGGCGCCCTGCAGGCCCAGCAGCGTCAGTGCGCGGGATGAGTCGTTGCACACGGTCTCGTAATGCGTGGTCTCGCCCCGGATCACGCAGCCCAGCGCCACGAAGCCGTCGAAATGCGCCATGCGAAAGGCCTGGCCGATTGCCGTGGGCAGTTCCAGCGCCCCCGGCACCTCGATCAGCTCATGCTTGGCGCCGGCGCGTTCCAGCACCGCCCGCGCGCCGGCGATCAGGTTGTCGGCGATGTCGCGGTAATAGGGCGCGACGACGATCAGCGCCTTGACCGGCTTTTCGAAGACCGGCAGCGGCAGGGTGTAATGGCTCTGGCCGGCCATGGTCTTACTCCTTCGGGATGGGGTGGGTGCCGGCGATGGACAGGCCGTAAGCCTCCAGCCCCACCACGCGCGGCGTCGGCGAATTGGTGATCAGCGTAATCGCGTGCAGGCCCAGCGCGGCCAGGATCTGCGCGCCCAGCCCGTATTGGCGCAGCGTTTGCGGGGTGGCGCCGTCGTCCAGCGCCAGTTTCATCGTGGTGTCGCGCAACAGCACCACCACCCCGCGGCCCTGCGCGGCGATCACCTGCATCGCGCCCTGCAGATCGCCCGAATGGCCCTCGCCGATGCCCAGCACATCCTCCAGCGGGTTCAGCTGGTGCATGCGCACCGGCACCGGCGCGGGGTCGGACAGATCGCCCATGGTCAGCACGATATGTTCCGCCCCCTGGGTCTGGTCGGTGAAAACCCGCATCTGCCACTCGCCGCCATGGGCCGATCGCACCGGCCGGCTGGCGGTTTCGCGCACCAGGTTGTCGTGCCGCCGCCGATAGGCGATGAGGTCGGAAATGGTGCCGATCTTCAGCCCGTGCTTTTGCGCAAAGGCGACCAGATCCGGCAGTCGCGCCATGCTGCCGTCTTCCTTCATGATTTCGCAGATCACGCCGGATGCGTTGAGACCCGCAAGGCGCGAGATATCCACCGCCGCCTCGGTATGGCCCGCGCGCACCAGCACGCCACCCTCTCGCGCGCGCAGCGGAAAGATATGGCCCGGCGTGGCGATATCGGCGGCGGTTTTCGACGGGTCGATGGCCACGGCCACGGTGCGTGCGCGGTCATGGGCGGAAATGCCGGTGGTCACGCCCTCGCGCGCCTCGATCGACACGGTAAAGGCTGTCTCGTGGCGGCTGGCATTGTTGGTGGACATCAAGGGCAGGCCCAGCGCGTCGATGCGCTCGCCCGGCAGGGTCAGGCAGATCAGCCCGCGCCCGTGCGTGGCCATGAAATTGACCGCCTCGGGCGTGCACATCTGTGCCGGGATGACCAGATCGCCCTCGTTCTCGCGGTCCTCGTGGTCGACCAGGATGAACATGCGGCCGTTGCGCGCGTCGTCGATGATCTCTTCGATGGCCGAGATCGCGTCGCGCCAGTTTTCCTCGACAGGGCCGGGTTTTTCGAAGGTCATGGGCATCCTTTCGCGCAGGCCGGCGCTTTGCTCCGGCGCGTTGCCCAGATAGCGCAAGGCTGCCGCAGGGGGAAGGGGCCGCGACGCTGCGGCAGGCTTGACCGGGTCGCGGCTGTGGCTGACCTTTCCCATACAGGAGGATCGACGCCATGACCCATACCGCCTTTGACGCCGAAGGGTTTCGCGCCTTTCGGGCCATCCCCCGCGCGGGGCCGATCCAGATGTTGAATCTGGTACGCCTGCACGCGCGCGCCCGCGGACCCGATGGCCAGCCGACCAGCGGCGCACAGGCCTATGCCACCTACGGGACGCTCAGCGCGCCGGTGCTGACGCGTCTGGGCGGGCGGATCGTCTGGCGCGGGCGGCCGGAATTCGCGCTGATCGCCGCACCGGACGAGCGCTGGGATATCGCCTTTATCGCCGAATATCCCTCTGCCGAGGTCTTCGCCACCATGCTGAAGGACCCCGATTACCGCGCGGCGATGGCCTGGCGGCAGGTCGCAGTGGCCGATAGTCGGCTGATCCGGCTGGAACCGCTGGATGCGGGCGGGGGCTTCGGAGAAGACACCTAGACGCAAGGCCGCTGGACAGCCCGCCCCGGCCTGCGCCATGATGAAGCGGTGGCCCCACCGGGGCGTGCCATTTTGGGGATCGGAATGCGCAAGTTCCTTGTCGTGCTCGATGACAGCCGCGAATGCCTGAACGCCATCCGCTATGCCGCTCTCAGGGCGGCGCATACCGGGGGCGGGGTGATGGTACTGTCGATCATCCAGCCCGAAGAGCATCAGCACTGGATCGGCGTGGCCGACCTGATGCGGGCCGAGGCGCAGGAAAGGATCGAGGCGCATTTCGAGGTTTTCGCCAAATGGATGCGCGACCGTCAGGGGATCGAGCCCGAACTGGTGATCCGCGAGGGCGAGGCGGTAGAGCAGATCCTCGCGCAACTGGACGACGACCCCGAAATCGGCGTGCTGGTGCTGGGTGCGGGCAGTGACCGGGCCGGGCCGGGGCCGCTGGTCACGCAACTGTCGCGCAATGCGGGCACGCTGCCGGTGCCCATCACCATCGTGCCGGTGGAACTGTCCAAGGAACGGATGGAAGCCATCGCCTGATCGCGCCCGTCAGGGCCAGCGGGGCATGAATCGGGGGGGCACGCGTCGTCATGGGCGCAACCGCGCCGCAGCCCCGCTGCGGCGCCCGGCCCAAGCGTCTGCCTCGTCGCGCCAGCGGCGACGCAGACGCGCGGGAGCCCCCGCCCTCTGTCGTCCCCGCCCTCTGTCGTCCCCGCCCTCTGTCGTCCCCGCCCGCCGCGCGCGCGCCCGACCGGCCTTTGCCTGCGCCCCCGGCCTGATCGCCCTTCCTCTGATCCCGGTTCCAGCCCGCCGTGCGCCGCTCAGGCGGCGTCCCGGCGCGCGTCCTGCAACCAGCCCCAGATCCGTTGCGGCGTCAGCGGCATGTCCACCGACCGCACGCCCTGATCCCAAAGCGCATCCAGCACCGCGTTCGACAGCGCCGCCATCGCCCCCACCGTGCCGGCCTCGCCGCAGCCCTTCATGCCGATGGGGTTGTTGACCGACGGCACCGGCACGCTTTCGAACCCGAAGAACGGCAGATCATCGGCGCGCGGCATCGCGTAATCCATGAAACTGCCGCTCAGCAGCTGCCCGTCGGCGTCATAGATCACCTCTTCGCACACCGCCTGCCCGTAGCCCTGCGCCACGCCGCCATGCACCTGGCCGATCGCCAGCGCCGGGTTCATCAGGTTGCCGAAATCGTCAACCGCCAGGAAACGGTCCAGCCGCAGCGCGCCGGTCTCGGGGTCGATTTCCACCTCGCAGACATGCGCGCCATTCGGAAAGGACCGGCCCGGCAGTTGCACCCGCCGCTCGTGCCGCAGCAGGTCGCGCCGGCCCTGCGCGCGGGCCAGATCCGCTGCCTCGGCCAGGGTGAGCCGCTGGTTGGTGCCGGGCGCCGAAAAGATCCCGTCGTCGAAACGCACCGCGCCTGCGTCAAGCTCGGCCTCGAGGAATGCCGCGAAGGCGTCGATCATCGCCTCGACCGTGCCATGCGTGGCGACCGACTGCACCGTGACCGACCGTGACCCCCCGGTGCCGCCCCCCCGTGCGATCCGGTCGCTGTCACCTTGCACCACGTCGATCAGCGCCTCGTCCAGCCCGGTCAGGTCGGCCAGATAGCGCGCATAGACCGTCTCATGGCCCTGCCCGTTCGATTGCGTGCCGACATAAAGCCGCACGCGGCCGTCATCGCCGAATTCGATGGCGGCGTTTTCGGCGTCATCGCCCAGAATGGCCTCGATGTAATAGGCCAGCCCCAGCCCGCGCAGCCGCCCCGCCGCCGCACTGGCCGCCCGCCGGGCGGCAAAGCCCGCCACATCGGCCCTGTCCTGCGCCTGTGCCAGAACGCGGCCGAATTCGCCCACGTCATAGGCCAGGCCGCTGGGCGTGTCATAGGGAAAGGCGTCCGGCGCGATGAAATTGCGCGCGCGCAGATCAAAGGGCGACAGGCCCAGTTCGCGCGCGGCCATGTCCATGCAGCGCTCGACCAGGGTGATCGCCTCTGGCCGGCCGGCACCGCGATAGGCATCGACCGGGGTCGTGTTGGTATAGATCCCCTGCACGCCCAGATGCGCCGCGGGAATGTGGTAGACCCCGGTCAGCACGCGCGAAAACAGCACCGTCTGGATGTTCTGGCCGAATTGCGAGTTGTAGGCGCCGAGGTTGAAGCGCGAGCGCACGCGGTAACCGGTGATGCGCCCGTCCGCGTCAAAGCCCATCTCGGCCTCGCTGATCAGGTCGCGCGCGCCGTTGTCCGAGGCGATGGACTCGCCCCGCTCCGGCACCCAGCCCACCGGGCGGCCCAGCGCGCGGGCGGCGGCGGCGATGGCGAAATGTTCGGGATAGACCATCACCTTCATGCCGAAACCGCCGCCGACATCGGGGATGGTCACCCGCACCGCATCCGGCTCCAGCCCCAGCATGCGGGCCATTTCGCGCTTCATTGTCCAGACGCCCTGCCCGTTGAAGGCGAAATGCAGCCGCGCGCCGTCCCATTCGGCCCAGGCGCCGCGGGGTTCGATGCTGGCCGCGGTCACCCGGTTCTGCCGCACCGTGATGCGCGTGACATGCGCTGCCCGCGCAAGCGCCGCCTCGGTCGCGTCGGCGTCGCCGACCTCCCAGTCGATGCCGACATTGCCGGGCGCCGTGTCATGGATCACCGGCGCACCCGCCCCGGCCGAGGCAAGCGCAGAGACCACCGGCAGGTCCTCGTGTTCCAGCATGATCGCCTCTGCCGCATCGGCGGCCTGCGCGCGGGTCTCGGCCAGCACGACCGCCACGGCTTCGCCGACATGGCGCATCACGCCATCAGCCAGCACCGGGCGATGCGGGGCCGCCCCCTTGCCGCCATGCCGGTCCCCGATCGCGGCCCCGAAGATAGAGGCCGTCACCCCCTGATCGGCCAGATCGGCTGCCGTCCAGACTGCCGCGACACCGGGCATGGCGCGCGCTTCCTCGACATCCAGCGCGGTGATGCGGGCATGGGCCACAGGCGCGCGCAGGAACACCGCGTGCAGCGCACCCTGGGGGATCGTATCGGCGATGTAGCGGCCGGCGCCGGTCAGAAAGCGGTGATCCTCTCGCCGCGTGCCGCCCTGAGACTGTCCGAATGCGCGCATCTTCCGTTCCCCTGTACCCGTTCCACGGTCAACAATGACTGAGCGTGCAGCCTAGCCTGTCTGCCGCTGCCGACAAGGGAGCGCGGCCCGATGCGCCGCTGCGTTCTGGTGCCAAAGGCCGCGATCGCTCAAAGCGCGCGCCAGCCGATATCGCGCCGGCAAAAGCCCTGCGGCCAGTCCACCGCATCGACCAGCCCGTAGGCGCGGGCCTGCGCCTGGGCCAGGGTCGCGCCGCGCGCGGTCGCGTTCAGGACGCGCCCGCCGCTGGCCACCACCTGCCCGCCCTGCCGGGCGGTGCCGGCATGAAACATCATGTGGAAACTGTCTTCCGTCAGATCCTCCAGCCCGGCGATGGCGCTGCCCTTTTCATAGGCACCCGGATAGCCCTGCGCCGCCATCACCACTGTCAGCGCGTGGTCGTCGGACCAGTTCACGCGGGCCTTGGCCAGCCGCCCCTCGGCGCAGGCCAGCATCAGGTCCAGCGCCTGCGCGCCCAGCCGCATCATCAGCACCTGACATTCCGGGTCGCCGAAGCGGACATTGTATTCCACCAGCCGCGCGCGGCCCTGATCGATCATCAGCCCGGCATAAAGCACGCCCTGATAGGGCATGCCGCGCCGCGCCATCTCGGCCATCATGGGCCGGATGATCTGATCCATCACCTGGGCCTGAATGGCATCGGTCAGCACCGGCGCGGGGGAATAGGCGCCCATGCCGCCGGTGTTGGGGCCGGTGTCGCCCTCGCCCACGCGCTTGTGGTCCTGCGCGGTGCCGATGGGCAGCACGTCCAGACCGTCGACGAGGGCAAAGAAACTCGCCTCTTCGCCCGGCATGAATTCCTCGATCACCACCTGCGCGCCGGCCGCGCCGAACGCCCCGCCGAAAATGTCATCGACCGCCTCCAGCGCCGCGGCTTCGTCCATCGCCACGATGACGCCCTTGCCGGCGGCCAGCCCGTCGGCCTTGACCACGATGGGCGCCCTCTGGGCGCGGATGTAATCCTTTGCCGGCGCGGCCGCGTCAAAGCGGGCCCAGGCGGCGGTGGGGGCGCCGACGGCATCGCAGATTTCCTTGGTAAAGGCCTTTGACGCCTCCAGCCGAGCAGCCGCCGCCGAGGGGCCGAAACAGCGGATGCCCGCGTCACGCAGCGCATCGGCCACACCGGCGGCCAGCGGCGCCTCTGGCCCAATGACGACGAAATCCACCGCGTTTTCCTCGCAGAACCGAACCACCAGCGCGGGCTTTTCGGCGTTAAGCGCGGCGCATTCGGCGATCTGGGCGATGCCGGCATTGCCCGGGGCCACGATCAGCCGGTCGCATTTCGGGTTCTGCTTGATCGCCCAGGCCAGCGCATGTTCGCGCCCGCCGCCACCCAGCACCAGAATGTTCATGCCCGCACCCCTTGGCCCCGTCCGGTGCGCGTTCTAAGCTGCCCCCACAGCGATGACAAGCAACGCAGCGTGGCACGGCCCCATGGACCTGATCGAAGACAGCCCCTCGAACGCGCATGATTACACGGTGTCCGAAATCTCGGGCGCCGTGAAACGCGTGGTCGAGGGCGAATTCGGCCGCGTGCGCGTGCGCGGCGAGGTGGGGCGCGTGGTGGTGGCGCGCACCGGGCATATGTATTTCGACCTGAAGGACGACCGCGCGGTGATCGCCGCGGTGTCCTGGAAGGGGCAGGTGGCGCGCATGAAGATGCGCCCGGAAGAGGGGATGGAGGTCATCGCCACCGG
>SKHK01000038.1 GCA_007117005.1 Paracoccaceae bacterium | reverse complement strand
GGGCCAGGCTGAAGGAAAGGTCCGTCACAGCGCGGATCGAAACGCCGGCGCGCAGCGGATAGACCACGCTCAGGTTCTGCACCTCCAGAAAGGCGTCGGCGATCGGGGCATGGGCGTTCATCGGACCTCCTCCAGTGCGGGGTCGGGCAGCGGGTGCCAGCAGGCAACACGGTGCCCGCCACGATCTTCAAGCGGCGGCGCCTGCAGGGCGCAATCGGCGACGGCATAGCGGCAGCGGGGCCGGAAGCTGCAGCCGGTGGGGCGGTTGACAAGATCGGGCGGGCGCCCGGCGATGGCTTCCAGCCGCTGCCGCCCGCCATCCATCCGCGGGATCGAAGCAAACAGAGCGGCGGTATACGGCATCCGCGTTTTGCGAAACAGCGCCCGCACGGGCGCCTGTTCGACGATCCGCCCGGCATACATGACCGCGACATCGTCCGCGCGTCCGGCAACGATCCCCATGTCATGGGTGATCAGGATCATGGACATGTTGCGCTGCCGCACCTGCCGGTGCAGCAGGTCCAGAATTTCGGCCTGCACGGTCACGTCCAGCGCGGTGGTCGGCTCGTCGGCGATGATGAGCGAGGGTTCGCAGGCCATGGCGATGGCGATGGCCACCCGCTGCCGCATCCCGCCAGACAGCTGGTGCGGGTAATTGTCGATGCGAATGGCCGGCTGCGGCATCCCGACCGAGGCAAGCAGCGCCAGCGCCTTTTCCCGGGCTGCCGCCTTGGGCATCCCCAGATGCACGACAAGGGTTTCGATGATCTGCTTGCCGATGGTCATGGTCGGGGTGAGCGCGGTCATCGGGTCCTGAAACACCATCGATACCTCGCGCCCGCGCACCTGACGCAGGGCGCGTTCCGGCAGGGCGCGCAGGTCGCGACCGTTGAGAAGGACCTGACCCGCAGCCACGGCATTGCGCGGCAAGAGACCCATGATCGAGCGCGAGAGCACCGACTTGCCCGAGCCGGATTCGCCCACGACAGCCAGTGTTCTTCCCGGCTGCAGGTCAAACGAGACATCATCCACCGCCTGCACCAGCCCGCGCGCCGTGGAAAACGCCGTGCGCAGGTTGCTGACCTTGAGAAGTGGTTCGCTCATCAGATGGCCCCCTGGCGTCCGCCCGAGACGCGCTTGCGCATCGCATCGCCGGCAAGGTTGAAGCTGAGCACGGTCAGGAACATGACCGCGGCGGGAACGAAGGTCATATGCGGCGCGGTCTCCAGATACTCGCGCCCCTCCGCGATCATGCCGCCCCAGCTGGGCGTCGGCGCCTGCACCGACAGGCCCAGAAAACTGAGCGAGCCTTCGGCGACAATGGCGATGGGAATGTCGATCATCACGAAGGCCATCAGCGGCCAGAAGATGTTCGGAAAGACCTCGCGCACCAGGATCCGGAAATCCGAGGCCCCCATGGCCCGCGCCGCCATGACGTATTCGCGCTGGGATACGCTGATCGTCGCGGCCCTTGTGATCCGCGCGGCCGAGGGGATGAAGAGCAGCCCCAGGGAGATGCAGACCATCAGCAGGCTGCCGCCATAAATGACCGAGAACAGCAGCAGCAGCACCACCAGCCCGGGGATGGCCAGCCAGCTGTCGATGGCAATGCCGATCACCTCATCGACCCAGGCGCGGTAATACCCGGCCAGCATCCCCAGCACGAGGCCGGTGCCCACTCCGATGACCGGCGCGGCAAAGCCCACGGTCAGCGAGACACGCCCGCCCCAGACCACGCGGCTGAGCAGGTCACGCCCCAGCGCATCGGCGCCCAGCAAGAAACCATCGCTGCCCACGGGCGCGCGCAGGTTCATGAAATCCGGACGGTTCGGCGCGGCAAGACCCAGAAACGGTGCCAGCAACGCGATAAGGATGACGAAGAGCAGCCAGCCGGCGGGCAGCCAGAAAGCCCAGCCCAAGGCGATGGATTTGCGATGCCGCGCGACGGCCTGCGCATAGGCGATGCGCACCGCCTCGGCCTGGGGGGGCTTCCTTGGCGGGTTGCTGCTGAAATCCGGTCAGGTCAACCATGGGCACGCCGCTCCCTTACGCGCGGGTCAAGCCAGGCATAGGCCAGGTCGACCACGAAATTCATCAGGACATAGGTCAGCGCAAAGAAGGTGACGCAGCCCTGAATGACGATGAAATCCCGTGTGTAGACGGCATGGATCAGCATGCGGCCCAGCCCCGGGATCCCGAAGATCTGCTCCAGAATGATCGCACCGCTCATCAGCCGCGCCACTTGCAGGCCCAGAATGGTGACGGTGGAAAAGCTCGACGGGCGCAGCGCATGGGCAAACAGGATGCGCAGGTTGCTCATGCCCTTGGCCCGGGCGAGCGAGATGTAATTCTCCTGCAGGGTGCCGATCATCTCGGCGCGCAGGGTGCGCATCAGCACCGTCCATTCGACCAGCGCCAGACTGGCCGCCGGCAGGATCATCGGCCGCAGATTGGCCCAGAGCCCTTCGCTGATCGGCTCGTATCCGGTGGCGGGCAGCCAACCCAGATGCAGCGAGAAGAGATAGATCAGCAGAATGGCGATCAGGAAGGTCGGCATGGACACCATGGCGAAACCGATCGAGGTGACCAGCCGGTCCAGCCAGCCCCCCGCCCGCCAGGCGGTGGCCAACCCCGCGGGTACGGCCAGCGCCAGCGCCATGAACTGCGCCATGAGCATCAGCTGCAAAGAGATGGGGAATCGCTGGGTGATCATTTCCCAGACCGATTTCCCGGTCAGCAGCGAATTTCCCCAGTCGCCGCGCAACAGATCGGCCATCCAGCCCAGATACCGCGCCAGCATCGGCTGATCGAGGCCCAGGCTCCGGCGGATCTGCTCGATCTCCTCTTGCGAGGCGTCCATGCCGCCCAGTTGATAGGCCACGTCACCGGGAAGGACATTGACCAGTAGAAAGGTGGTAAAGGTCACGATCACCAGCACGATGACCAGCCGCTGTACCCGCCCAATGACGTATCGCACGATGCGCTCCTCCCTGCAGCCGGCTTGCGGCGGATCAGTCGCTGACGCTCATCCGCGTCACATCGATGATCCCGCGCCAGGGCGTCGGCATGTCCTGCGCCCGCTGGTTGCTGATCACATGATACCGCCCGCCACCACGCCAGAGCATCGAGACCTGCTCGTTGATGTGCCGCACCACTTCGCATTGCAGCGCCAGCGCTTCATCGCGGGTGCCGGCAAGGCGCATCGCCTCGGCGGCGGCATCCATCTCGGGCGTCGACACACCGGAATTGTTGGTCCGCGACAAGGAATGCACCGCGGCATAAAGCTGCGGTCCCAGATCGGGGCTGTCGGGGATGCGCCAGCCGGACATCCCGAAGTCGCGCGTCACCACGCGGCGCATCAGCGTCGATTGATCGACCGGAGCCAGATGCACGGTGATGCCCACGTCCTGCAGCATGAACTGCACCAGCTCGCCCAGTTCGCGGCCCCGGGCGGTGGCGGTATGGACGAATTCGATCTCCACCGGCTGGCCGTAATCGGCCAGCAAATCGCGGGCGCGGTCGGGGTCATAGGCGCGGTAACCGACATCGCCGCATTCGACATGCCCGCCCAGGGGATGGTCGACAACCGGCTTGGTGTCCTGCCAGGATACACGCACCAGCGCCTCCTGATTCCAGGCATGGGCAATCGCGGCGCGAACCCGGTGATCGGACAGATGCGGCAAACGGCCGTTGATCAGAATGTTCTCGGCGCCGCCGCCATCGACGGCCACATGCACCAGCGCGGGGTTATTGGCCACGTCATTGATGATCTGGCCGCGGTCGGCCCACATCACATCGATCTCGCCCGATTGCAGCGAGGCATAGCGCGTCTGCGTGTCGGGCAGGACGCGGAACACCACACGATCGAGGTTGATTTCGTCCGCGGACCAGTAGTCGGGGAAGCATTCCACCACAAGCCGGTCGCCCGAGGACCATTGAGCCAGCCGGAAGGGCCCGGTGCCGACGGGGTGGCGGTTCTGGCGCCCGGCCTCGACATTGGCGGCCGAGGGGATCGGCCCGGCGATGCTGGTCGAGCCCATCATCAGCAGAAAGGCGGGCCAAGGGTGGTGCAGGTGGAATTCGACCACATGCGGCTCCACCGCCACGACCCTGTCGATCACCGACAGCGTCGCGCGCCCGGCGGCATTCTGCACGGGGTCCAGCACCCGGTTGTAATGCGCGGCCACATCATCGGCGGTGAAGGGGCTGCCATCATGGAACAGCACACCTTCGCGCAGTTGCAGCGTCCACAGCGTCTCATCCTCGCTGGCAGACCAG
>SKHK01000049.1 GCA_007117005.1 Paracoccaceae bacterium | reverse complement strand
CGGCCCTTGACTTCACCGGCGTCAGGCTGTGTATCGCCCCCCAACCCTGCCTGCCGATGGAGCGCCCGATGAACCCCTACCGCAGCCATACCTGCGCCGATCTCAACGCCGCGCATGTCGGCCAGACCGTGCGCCTGGCGGGCTGGGTGCACCGGGTGCGCGACCATGGCGGCGTGCTGTTCATCGACCTGCGCGATCATTACGGCATCACCCAGGTGCTGGCCGATGGCGACAGCGCGGCCTTCGCCACGCTGGAAAGCCTGCGGTCGGAATGGGTGGTCT
The DNA here is from genome assembly GCA_007117005.1 of Paracoccaceae bacterium. Taxonomy (GTDB): domain Bacteria; phylum Pseudomonadota; class Alphaproteobacteria; order Rhodobacterales; family Rhodobacteraceae; genus Pararhodobacter. Next base: position 4,010 of record SKHK01000049.1, on the reverse strand, counting down.
CGATCGAAGGCACGGTCAAGGCGCGCGCGCCCGACCTGGTGAACCCGAAAATTCCCACCGGCGAGATCGAGGTCTATATCCGCGCCGCCACCGTGCTGGGCCAGGCCGACGAGCTGCCGCTGCCGGTCTTTGGCGAACCCGATTACCCCGAGGAAACGCGCCTGACCTACCGCTTTCTGGACCTGCGGCGCGAGACGCTGCACGCCAACATGATGCTGCGCGCCAAGGTGGTGAAGGCGTTTCGTGACCGGATGTGGGAGGCGGGTTTCACCGAATTCCAGACGCCGATCATCACCGCCAGCAGCCCCGAGGGCGCGCGCGATTTTCTGGTGCCTTCGCGCCTGCATCCGGGCAAGTTCTACGCCCTGCCGCAGGCGCCGCAGCAGTTCAAGCAGCTGATCATGGTGGCGGGTTTCGACCGTTACTTCCAGATCGCGCCTTGCTTCCGTGACGAGGACCCCCGCGCCGACCGCTCGCCCACCGATTTCTACCAGCTTGACGTGGAGATGAGCTTTGTCGGGCAGGAGGACGTCTTTGCCGCGATGGAGCCGGTGATCGGCGGGGTGTTCGAACAGTTCGCCGAAGGGCGCAAGGTGCAGGGCGACTGGCCGCGCATCGCTTACGCCGAGGCGCTGGCGAAATACGGCACCGACAAGCCCGACCTGCGCTGCCCGCTGGTCATGCAGGACGTGTCCGAACATTTTCGCGGCTCGGGCTTTGCGATCTTTGCCAAGCTCCTGGAAAACGAAGGCACCGAGATCCGCGCCATCCCCGCGCCGAAGGGCGGCAGCCGGAAATTCTGCGACCGGATGAATGCCTTTGCCCAGGCGCAGGGGCTGCCGGGGATGGGGTATATCTTCTGGCGCGAAGGGGGCGAGGGGCTGGAAGCCGCCGGCCCCCTGGCCAAGAACATCGGCCCCGAGCGGACCGAGGCGATCCGCCAGCAACTCGGCCTTGGTGCGGGCGATGCCGCGTTTTTCCTGGGCGGCAAGCCCGAAAGCTTCGAGCCGGTGGCGGCCAAGGCGCGGGTGGAGATCGGCCGCGAATTGGGGCTTTCCGAGACCGACACATTCCGCTTTGCCTGGATTGTCGATTTCCCGATGTACGAGAAGGACGCGGAAACCGGCGCCGTGGATTTCAGCCACAACCCGTTTTCCATGCCCCAGGGGGGCCTGGAGGCGCTGCAGGGCGACCCGCTGGCGGTCAAGGGCTACCAGTATGACCTGGCCTGCAACGGCTATGAACTGCTCTCGGGCGCGATCCGCAACCACAAGCCGGAAATCATGTTCAAGGCCTTCGAACTGGCCGGTTATGGCAAGGATGAGGTGGAAAAGCGCTTTGGCGGCATGGTCAAGGCCTTCCGCTATGGCGCCCCCCCGCATGGGGGCTGCGCGGCCGGCATCGACCGGATCGTCATGCTGCTGGCCGGGACGACGAATATCCGCGAGGTCATCATGTTCCCGATGAACCAGCGCGCCGAGGATCTGATGATGGACGCGCCCTCGGCGCCCAGCAACGAGCAGTTGCGCGAGTTGCGCCTGCGCGTGCTGCCGCCAGAGGCATAGGGCCGGCCCCTTCGTCAGCGCACGATGGCAGGCGGCGCGCGTGCGGGGGGCGCTGCCCCCCATCGCGCTGACGCGCGATTCCCCCCGGAGTATTTTCGGCAAAATGAAGGGCGCAGGCTGTCGTTTTCCCTTGCGGGTTCATGCGGCGCGGGGATTTCTTGACAGGCGGAATTGATTAACATAGCAAGTAATCAGGCGCGCGGCAGTTTGGGGGGAGCAATGCCGCATGTGATGATCGATTACTCGCCCAATCTGGAGGCGCGGCTGGACATTGCCGGGCTGTGCCGGGTGGTGCGTGATGCAGCGGCGGCGACCGGGATCCTGCCGCTGGCCGGTATCCGGGTGCGGGCCGTGGCCTGCACGCATGTCGTCATCGCCGATGGCAACCCCGATCACGCGTTCCTCGATATCTCGCTGCGTCTGCGCGCAGGGCGCGCGCCCGAGGCCAAGGCCCGCGCGACCGAGGCGATCTTTGCCGCGGCCGAGGCCTATTGCGCCGATCTGCTGGCCACGTCCTCCTTTATGCTGAGTTTCGAGATGCGCGACATCGACCCCGATCTGAGCCCGAAGACCAGTTCCATCCGGCGCTATCTGCCGCCCGAGCATGGGGAGGGCGCGCCATGAGCGACCTGGAGACGCATCTGGCGCGGCTGGAGGGCCATCTGGCTCGGTTCCGCGACAGGGGCATCGTCCATCTGATCGCCGGTCAGGATGTGGCCGGGGATGAATGGTTTCAGACCCGCTCGCCGGTCGATGACAGCGAGATCGCGCGCGTGGCGCTGGGCGGGGCGGCCGAGATCGACGCGGCAGCAAAGGCGGCGCAGGCGGCGTTTCCGGCCTGGGCGGCGATGACGGGCGAAAAGCGCCGCGCCATCCTGCACCGTATCGCCGATGCCATCGAGGCGCGGGCCGAGGAGATTGCGCTGTGCGAATGCTGGGATACCGGGCAGGCATGGCGCTTCATGTCCAAGGCGGCGCTGCGGGGGGCGGAGAACTTTCGTTTCTTTGCCGACCGGGCGCCGGGGGCGCGGGATGGGCAGGCCTTGCCTTCGGGCGCGCATCTGAACGTGACCAGCCGCCAACCCATCGGGCCGGTGGGCGTGATCACGCCGTGGAACACGCCCTTCATGCTGTCCACCTGGAAAATCGCCCCGGCGCTGGCCGCTGGCTGCACGGTGGTGCACAAGCCCGCCGAACTGAGCCCCCTCACTGCCCGCCTGCTGGCCGAGATCTGCCGCGATGCGGGCCTGCCGCCGGGCGTGCTGAACCTGGTCAACGGTCTGGGCGAGGGCGCGGGGCGCGCGCTGACCGAACACCCTGCCATCCGCGCCATCGCCTTTGTGGGCGAATCGCGCACGGGGTCGGCGATCATGCGGCAGGGGTCGGAGACGCTGAAGCGCGTGCATTTCGAGTTGGGCGGCAAGAACCCGGTGATCGTTTTCGAGGACGCCGATCTGGACCGCGCGCTGGATGCGGTGGTGTTCATGATCTACTCGCTGAACGGCGAGCGCTGCACCTCATCCTCGCGCCTGCTGGTACAGGACAGCATCGCGGCGGATTTCTACGCCAGATTGGCCGAGCGGGTGGCGCGCATCAGGGTGGGCCATCCACTGGACCCGGCCACCGAAGTCGGCCCGCTGATCGACCAGGGCCATTTCGAGAAGGTGGCGCGCTATGTTGCGGCGGGGCAGGCCGAAGGGGCGTTCCTGTCGGTCGGTGGCGCGCGGCTGGGTGACCGGGGCTGGTTCATGGCGCCGACGCTCTTTACCGACGCCCGGCCGGGGATGCGGATTGCGCAGGAAGAGGTCTTCGGCCCCTTCCTGACCTGCCTGAGCTTCACCGACGAGGCAGAGGCGCTGGCGATCGCCAATGGCGTGGCCTACGGGCTGGCGGGCTATGTCTGGACCAATGACCTGAGCCGCGCGCTGCGGGTGTCGGACGCGCTGGAGGCCGGGATGATCTGGGTTAACAGCGAGAATGTGCGGCACCTGCCCACGCCCTTTGGCGGGGTGAAGGCCAGCGGGATCGGGCGCGACGGGGGCGACTGGTCGTTCGATTTCTACATGGAGACGAAGAACACCGCCTTTGCGCTGGGCAGCCATATGATCCCGAAACTGGGTGCTTAAGGAGGACCGCTGATGCCTGTCCCGCCGCCGAACCTGAACCCGCCCTTCAACATCGTGCGGCTGTCCCACGCCGAATTGCGGGTGACAGATCTGGGCCGGGCAAGGGCCTTCTATGCCGATCTGATCGGGCTGCAGATCACGCATGAGGAGCCCGGCGCGCTGTATCTGCGCGGGATGGAGGAGCGCGGGCATCACTGCCTGGTCCTGCGGCAGGCGGCGGCGGCGGGCGTGGGGCATCTGGGCTTCAAGGTCTGGGAGGAGGGGGATCTGGACCGGCTGCATGGTTTTTTCACCGAGCGCGCATTGCCGGCGGCCTGGG
>SKHK01000291.1 GCA_007117005.1 Paracoccaceae bacterium | reverse complement strand
CGCAGCCGAAAAACCGCGCCCCCATCGTCTGTCCGCAAATATCCCCGGGTGGGGTCTGGGGAGGGCAGGCAGCCCTCCCCAGCGCCCTCCACCCCGCTCAGACCGTCGGCAGGACGTGACCCGCGAATTCCTCGCGCAGCTTGTTCTTCTGCATCTTGCCCGTGGCCCCCAGCGGGATCTCGTCAGTGAAGACCACATCGTCGGGGATCCAGAACTTCGCCACCTTGCCCTCGAACAGCGCGAGCATCTCCTCGCGCGTGACCTCCTTGCCGGGCTTCTTCATGACCACCAGCAGCGGGCGTTCGTCCCATTTCGGATGCGGCGCGGCAATACAGGCGGCCATCGCCACCGCCGGGTGGCCCATGGCTATGTTCTCCAGATCGATCGACCCGATCCACTCGCCGCCGGACTTGATCACGTCCTTCGAGCGGTCGGTGATGCGCATGAAGCCCTCGGGCGTGATCGCTGCCACATCGCCGGTGGGGAACCAGCCATTGCCGGCCTTGTCATATACCAGCGGGTCCTCGTCGCGGTTGAAATAGCTCTGCATGATCCACGGGCCGCGCACCATCAACTCGCCTGTCGTCTCGCCGTCCCAGGGCAGTTCCTCGCCATCCTCGCCGGTGATCTTCATGTCCACACCGTAGATCGCGCGGCCCTGCAGCGCCTTGACCTTCAGCTGTTCATCGATGTCCAGCGCATCCTGCCCGGCCTTCAGGGCACAGACCGTGCCCAGCGGGCTCATCTCGGTCATGCCCCAGCCATGCAGGACGTTGACGCCGTATTTCTTCTCGAAGACCTCCAGCATCGCCGCCGGGCAGGCCGATCCCCCGATCACCGTGCGCTTCATCGTGCTGAAGCCCAGCCCGTGTTCCTCGACATACCCCAGCAGCCCCTGCCAGACCGTCGGCACCCCGGCCGAGAAGGTTACGCCCTCGTTCTCGAACAGGTCATGCAGGGACTTGCCGTCCAGCGCGGGCCCGGGCAGCACCAGTTTCGCCCCCACCATCGGCGCGGCATAGGCCATGCCCCAGGCGTTGACATGGAACATCGGCACCACCGGCAGCACCACGTCACGCGCCGACAGGTTGGTCGAATCCGGCAGGGCGCAGCCATAGCAGTGCAGCACCGTCGAGCGGTGGGAATACAGCACGCCCTTCGGGTTGCCCGTGGTGCCCGACGTATAGCACAGGCTCGACGCCGTGTTCTCGTCGAAGCTGGGCCAGTCGTAATCGTCAGAGGCCCCTTCGATCAGGTCCTCGTAGCAGATCAGGTTCGGGATCTTCGTCTCTTCCGGCATGTGGCTGCGATCGGCCATCAGCACAAAGTGCTTGACGCTTTCGAACCGCGCTGCCGTAGCCTCGATCAGCGGCAGGAAGCTGATCTCGAAGAACATCACCTTGTCCTGCGCGTCATCGGCGATCCAGACCAGCTGGTCTGGGTGCAGACGCGGGTTCAGCGTGTGCAGCACCGCCCCGGAACCAGAGGCGCCGTAATACAGCTCCACATGCCGGTAGCCGTTCCAGGCCAGCGTTCCCACCCGGTCGCCATGGCCCACGCCCAGCGCGGCCAGCGCGTTGGCCATCTGCCGGGCGCGTTTGCTCAGGTCGCGGTAGGTATAGCGGTGAATGTCGCCCTCGACACGGCGCGAGACGACCTCGCGGTCGCCGTGGTGACGTTCGGCATGGACCAGCAGGCTGGAAATCAGCAGCGGCTGGCTCATCATCTGGCCAAGCATGGTATCCTCCCTCATTTTCCCCATGGGTAGCCGATTGCGCAGGGGGGTCAAGCCGGGCGATGGCAAATGACCCTGCGTCAGAGGGGCTGCCGCCCTTGATCGTGGCTCCGTGATGGGCGACGCTCGCCCCTGCACGGCATCAGGGAGGCAGACATGAGCGAACCGGCACCGATCCTGTGGACCCCGACGCCAGAGCGCGCGCAGGCCACGGCCATGGCCCGTTTCATCGCCTGGCTGGAGGCCGAACGCGGGTTGCGCTTTGACGACTATCAGTCGCTATGGGACTGGTCGGTCACCGATCTGGAAGGGTTCTGGACCGCGATCGTCGATTTCCAGGGCCTGGAGCTGACGCCATGGGAGGCCGTGCTGGGCCGTCGCACCATGCCCGGCGCGGAATGGTTTCCCGGCGCGCAGGTCAGCTATCCTGCGCATGTGCTGCGCCACGCAGAGGACCGCCCGCAGGCGACGGCGCTGATCGCCTGGTCCGAGACCTTCGAGCGCCAGGAAATCACCTGGGCGCAACTGCGTGACCAGGTGATGCGCGCGGCGGCCGGGTTGCGGCGGCTGGGCGTGGGGCAGGGCGACCGGGTGGTGGCGATCCTGCCCAATACCCCGCATACGCTGGTGGCGTTCCTGGCGACCGCCAGCATCGGGGCCATCTGGTCTCTGGCCGCGCCCGACATGGGGCCCGTGGCCGTGCTGGACCGTTTCCGCCAGATCGAGCCGAAACTGCTGATCGCGCAGGACAGCTATATCCTGGCCGGCAAGCGGATCGACCGGCGTGAGGTGGTCAGCGGCATCGCCGACGGGCTGGAGGGGCTGGCGCATCGCATCCATGTGCCGGCCACGGACACCCCCGCGCCGGACGGCTGGTCGCTTTGGGATGACCTGCTCGCCGACCCGCCCGCGCCGGATTTCGCGCCCGTGCAGGTGCCCTTCGACCATCCGCTGTGGATCGTCTATTCATCCGGCACCACGGGCAATCCGAAACCCATCGTGCACGGCCATGGCGGGTTGGTGCTGGAATGCGCCAAATCCGCGTTGCACATGGATCTGGGGGCACAGGATCGCTACGCTTGGCTGACCTCTTCTGGCTGGATCATGTGGAATGCACAGCTTTTCGCGCTGATGCAGGGCGCGGCGGTGGCGATGTTCGACGGCGCGCCCCATCACCCCGACCTGCTGCATGTCTGGCGCATGGTCGCACAGGAACGGCTGACGATGTTCGGCGCGGGTGCTGCGTTCTTCATGGGCTGCCAGAAGGCCGGTGTCCGGCCCGGTGCGGCGCTGGATCTGTCGGCGCTGCGCAGCGTCGGCTCCACCGGCTCGCCGCTCAGCCCCGAGGCGTATGAATGGATCTACCGCGACGTGAAATCCGATGTGTGGCTGGCACCGATTTCCGGCGGCACCGATCTGGCCGGGGCCTTTGTCGGCGGCAACCCCATGCTGCCGGTCCGCGCCGGCGAGATGCAGTGCCGCTATCTGGGCAACGCCACCCGCGCCTTTGACGAACAGGGCCGCGAGGTCATCGGCCAGGTGGGCGAGCTGGTCTGCACCGAACCCCTGCCGTCCATGCCGCTTTATTTCTGGGGCGACGAGGACGGCGCGCGCCTGCGGGACGCCTATTTCGACACCTATCCCGGCGTCTGGCGCCATGGCGACTGGATCGAGATCACGCCAGAGGGGGGCGCCATCATCTATGGCCGGTCCGACGCCACGATCAACCGGCAGGGACTGCGGCTGGGCTCGTCCGAGATATACCGCGCGGTCGAAGCGCTGGACGAGGTGCTGGATTCGCTGGTCGTCGATCTGGAGTTTCTGGGCCGCGAAAGCTTCATGCCGCTTTTCGTGGTGCTGGCGCCCGGCGCGGTGCTGGACGATGCGCTGCGCGATCGCATCAATGCCCGCATCCGGGCCGATGTCTCGCCCCGTTTCGTGCCCAACGCCATCGAACAGGTGGCCGAGGTGCCGCGCACCCTGTCGGGCAAGAAACTGGAGGTGCCGGTTAAGAAACTGCTGCTGGGTGGCGACCCCGACCGCGTGGTCAACCGTGATTCCATGGTCAACCCGGACAGTTTCGACTGGTTCGTGGACTATGCCGCGGCACGGGCGGCCGTTGGCTAGTTCCTGGGCAGACGACAACCGTTTGCAGGGAGCGCGCGCGCTTTGTTGCCGACCGCATCATGCGGGGGGCTTGTCTGCTGGCATGGGGCATGCTGTAGTCATCGCAGGGCGTGTTTATGTAGTTGGAGGGGTGGAGCCGTGCTGGTCATCAACAATGGTGTTCCCAAGAGTGGGACGACCATGTTCCAAAAGATGCTAAGACGGATTCGCCGGTTCGAGCCGCCATCAGCGGCCTGGCAAAATGACTGGAATACCCCGTCGGTGGGCAAGGACCGCATCGTTGATTACATTCGTGACGGTGAATGGCGCGAAAAAGACATTTTGATAAAGCTGCACCAAGGCTTCAACAAAAACTGTCCTGTCTCTTGGACCCGGAAATCCGGATCGTTGTCAGCTATCGCTTTCTGCCTGACGCGGTCCTCTCGCGATTTTATCATGAGG
>SKHK01000039.1 GCA_007117005.1 Paracoccaceae bacterium | reverse complement strand
GGGGCGCTGGACCCGGCCACCATCCGCACCCGACTGATCATCGACGGCGAGACGCGCCACGATGTCACCGGCGCCGCGCCGGAGCATCCGGTGGATGCGGTGCTGTGGCTGGCCAACCATCTGGCCGCGCGCGGGCAGGTGCTGGCGGCCGGACAGCTGGTGCTGTGCGGCACCCACAGCCCGATCTGGCATCACGCGGGGCCGGGCACGATCACGGTGGACATGTCCGGGCTGGGCAGCCTGACGGTGACGCTGGCCTGACGGGCAAGGCGAGCCAAGGCCGGGCAAGAACGCACCTTTGTCCGCCCTACCCCTGCAACCGCCCTACCCGCGCAGCCCCGGCAGGAACAGCACCAGCGCCGGAAAGGCCAGAAGCAGCAGGATACGGACCACATCGGCCAGCACGAAGGGAACCACCCCGCGCATCACATCGGATTGCCGCAGGTTGCGCACCACACCCTGAATGATGAACAGGTTGATCCCGATGGGCGGCGTGATCATCGCGATCTCTGCCACCGACACCACCATGATGCCGAACCACACCGGATCATAGCCCAGCGCCATGACCAGCGGAAACACCACCGGCACGGTCAGCAGCAGCATCGACAGCGCATCCATGAAGCAGCCCAGGACGATGTAGCCCAGCAGAATCAGCAGCATGATCTGCGTGGGCGTCAGGGGCGAATCCTGTACCCATTGGGTCAGCACGCGGCTCATGCCGGTGCTTTCCAGAAAGAAGTTGAACAGCGCCGCGCCGATCAGGATCATGAAGATCATGGCCGAGGTGCGCGTGGTCTCCAGCGCCGCCTCCTTGAAGTTCCTGACGCCCGCTCGGTTCCACAGCGCCAGGGCGATGGCGCCCACGGCGCCCACGCTGGCGGCCTCGGTGGGCGAGAACCAACCCATGAACAGCCCGCCGATGACCAGCGCGAAAAGCAGCAGCGCCGGCCCCGCGCCGCGCCCCTTGGCGCGCGCGGCGGCCTCGGCCTCTGTGACCTTTGGCGGCGCGGTGATCAGCTGCGGGTTCAGCCGGATGCTGATCATCACCGCCACGGCGTAAAGCACCACCGCCAGCAGGCCCGGGATCAGCGCGCCCGCGAACAGCGCGCCGATCGAGGTTTCGGTCAGCAGCGCATAGATCACCAGCAGGACCGAGGGCGGGATCAGCGCCCCCAGCGTGCCGGCGGCGGCGACCGAGGCCGCGCCCAGCCGGTCGTCATAGCCCGCGCGCCGCATTTCCGGCACGGCGATGCGGCCCATGGTGGCGGCCGTGGCCAGCGACGAGCCGCAGATGGCCGAGAACAGCGCGCAGGCGCCGATGGAGGCCAGCGCCAGCCCGCCCCGCACCCGGCCCACCACCGCATTGGCCAGGTCGAACAGACCCTGGCTGATGCCCGCGCGGGCGGCGAAGACGCCCATCGCCACGAACATCGGCACCACCGACAGGCTGTAAGGAAAGACGGCTTCGAACGGGGCGGTGCCCAGGATGAACTCGGCCCCGAACATGCCGCGCAGGATGCCGAAGCCGACGACGCCCGCCACGGCCATGGCAATGGCGACCGGCACGCCCAAGAGCGTCATGGTCAGGGCGGCCAGAAAGCCCAGCAGGCCGATCAGGGGCGCGCTCATGCGGTGTCTCCGTCATGGGGGGCGGGCAGGCGCAGCATGTGGCGCAGGATCACCAGCACGATCGCCGGGATCGACAGCGCAAAGCCCGCCAGCATCGGCCCCCAGAACCAGATCATCGGGATCGCCAGGTTCAGCGTGCTGTCGCGCCGGCCCATCACCTGCAGGAGCCCATCATGCGTGCGCAGCGCCAGCGCCACCATGAAGGCCAGCACCAGCAGGCTGCCCAGCACCAGCAGGGCAGCGCGCAGGGCCGGGTGCAGCCGGTCCAGCAGGATCGTCACCCGCACATGGCCATCTACGAAAAACGTGTAGGGCATCGACAGGAACACGCCTGTCATCACGAAAAGCTGCACCAGATCGACTACTCCGCGCACCGACCCGCCGAAAAAGCGCAGGATCACGTCGACGAATGTCACCGCAGCCGCCGCGCCCAGTGACAGGGCGCCCAGCAGCGCCAGCCCCACGCAGCCCTTGCCCGTAAGCGCCTCCAGCCGCAGTAATTCCTGCCTCATGGTGCCCCTTGCCTGCCCTTGATGATGATTCCAAAAGCGCCGGCGGCCCCGCTGGCCCGCCGGCGAAACGCTTGCGCGGCGTCGGGTCAGTCCGACTGCGCCTGCCAGGCGGCCTCGTATTCGGCGACCAGTTCCTGCGCGCGGGCATAGATCTCGCGCGCATTGTCCACGCCTTCGGCTTCCAGCGAATCAAGCCACTGTTCGGCGACGGGGATGAAATGCTCGGTCCAGGCCGCGCGCTCTTCCTCGGTAAGGGTGATGATCTCGTTGCCGGCGGCGCGGGCGGCCTCCAGCCCCGGCACATCCCATTCCGGCCAGTATTCGGCGCCGATGCGCCGCACCAACTCCCTGCCCGATGCCTCGTCAACACAGGCCTGCACGTTCTCGGGCAGGCGGGCATAGGTGTTCTCGTTCATCGCGAACCAGAAGGAGGTGGTGTAGAAGCCGACCTCGGTGTGATGGTCGAGCACCTCGGCCAGGCCAAAGCCGAAAATCGCCTCATAGGGGAAGACGGTGCCATCGGCCGTCCCGCGCGAGAGCACTTCGTAGGTCTCGCCCGGCGGCACGCCGACTGCGGTTCCGCCCATGCTTTCCACCGCCATGATCATCGAGGGCGACGGCGTGCGGATGCGCATGCCCGACAAGTCCGACGGCAGGCGCACCGCGCGCCCGCGCGTATGCAGATGCCCGGCCGGGTGGGCATGCAGCGCCAGCATGTGCAGCCCGGCATAGGTGGGCGCCAGCAACCCCTCTTCGTAGAGAGACCACAGCGTGTTGGCATTGGCATAGGACGACCGCGCCAGGTTCGGCGTGTCGATCACCGTGGCGGCGGTGAAACGGCCGCGCGGGAAATGGTTGAGCCCGTGCGCGATATCCAGCAGCCCGGCGCGCAGATGGTCCTCCAGCCGCGTCACCGCGCCCAGCTGCGAGCCGGCGGTGTGAAATTCGAACTGCACCTGCCCGTCGGTGCATTCTGTGACCTGGTTGGTCCAGTCGATTGCCATGTCGGCATGCGGCCCCGCGCCGGTGGGCCAGAAATGGCCGAATTGCAGGGTGATCTGCTGGGCCGAGGCGGCGGTGCCGGCGCCAAGCGCAAGCCCGGCCACGGCCACCGCGCAGGCGGCGCGTCTGATTGTCTTCATTGTCTTCCTCCCGTCTGTTCTGACATGCGGCCCAAGTGTGGGCCAGGGCGCCCTCCCGGTGCGCCGCATGGGTGCAGGATCAGCCGAAACCGTGGCGCTTGCAAGGGGTTGCCTGCCTGTCAGTGGCACAAGGGATAAATTCACCGCGATTCGGCCGTTTGCCCCTGATAATCCGAGCCGCGTGACCTTGGACCAAGGGCAACGGTGTGGCGCGGTCCGCGGGTCCTTCCCCCCGCCTCTTTCCCGCGTTAACGTGGCGCCAATCCCGGGGGGGCGACGGCGCATGGCGCGGCTTGACAGATACATTCTGGCCCAGCTCTTGTGGGTCTTCGGTTTTTTTGCGCTTGTTCTGGTGGCCGTGACCTGGGTCAACCGGGCGGTTCGGCTGTTCGACCAGCTGATCGGTGACGGCCAGCCGCTGCTGGTGTTTCTGGAATTCACCCTGCTCAGCCTGCCGATGCTGGTGCGCACCGTGCTGCCTGTCGCGGCCTTCGTGGCGGCGATCTATGTCACGCTGAACCTGATCCGCTCCAGCGAGGTCGCGGTGATGCAGGCGGCGGGCCTCTCGCCCTGGCGGCTGGCGCGGCCGGTGGCGCTGTTCGGGCTGATCGTGGCGGTGTTCCTGGCGCTGCTGATGCATTTCCTGATCCCTGCCGCGCGCACGCAACTGGCCGACCGGCAGGCAGAGATCGCCCAGAACATCACTGCGGGGCTGCTACAGGCCGGGGTGTTCCAGCATCCGGGCGAGGGGCTGACCGTCTACATCGCCGACATCACCCCCGATGGCGGGCTGCGCGGGGTCTTCCTGTCCGATCACCGCGCCGATCACCGCGGGGGCGGGCAGGGCATCGACTATACCGCCCGCAGCGCGCTGATCGTGCCCGAACGCAGCGGGCCGAAGCTGGTGATGATCGACGGTTTCGCCCAGGTCTTCGACCGCCGGTCGGGGCGGCTGTTCACCACCACATTCGAGGATTTCACCTATGACCTGGGCGCGCTGATCGGCCCGGCGGGGCGCGGGCGGTCGGTGCAGGAACTGCCCACCCGCGCGCTGATCGATCCCGATGACGCGCTGCTGGCCGAGACCCGCGCCAGCCGCGCGCAACTGGCGCAGGAACTGGCCGCGCGGCTGACCGACCCGCTGATGGCGCTGGCCACGGCGATGCTGGGCTTTGCGGTGCTGATTGCCGGCGGGTTCAGCCGGCTGGGTTTCTGGCGGCCGGTGCTGCTGGCGGTGGTGCTGCTGGCGCTGGTGCAGGTGCTGGCCAATGTGCTGGCCGGCCAGGCGCTGCGCGCGCCGGGGCGGGCCTGGCTGACCGGGGTGCCGCTGATCGTGGCGCTGGGGACGGTGGCGCTGATCCTGGCGCGCGCCAGCTGGCGGCGGCGGGTGGCACCGTGACGCTGGGCCTGTATCTGGCGCGCCGGCTGGTCGGCACCTTCGGGCTGATTGCGCTGGTGTTTCTGGGGGTGCTCTATCTGTTCGAACTGATCGAACTGGTGCGCCGGCTGGGCGGGCAGGCGCCGATGCGGCAACTGACCTTCATGGCGTTTCTGCGCGTGCCCGCGACATTGCATCAGATCCTGCCGCTGATCATGGTGCTGGCCTCGATGGCGCTGTTTCAGGCCATGGCGCGGTCATCGGAACTGGTGGTGATCCGCGGCGCCGGGCGATCGGGGCTGCGCCTGTTGGTAGAGCCGTTGCTGGCGGCGGTGGTGCTGGGCATGCTGGCGGTGGCGGTGCTGAACCCGGTCGCCGCGCTTTCCGCGCGCTTCTACCAGACGCAATTGCAGGCCCTGCAGAATCCCGATGCCGTGCTGCAGATGGGCCTTTCGGGCAATGCCATCTGGCTGCGCCAAAGCGATCCACAGGGCCAGACCGTGATCCGCGCCGACCGCGCCGGGCCGGGCGGCGTGAGTCTGCAGGGCGTCACCTTTCTGGGTTTTCAGCGCGAAACCGGCCGCCCGCTGACCCGCATCGCCGCCGACACCGCCACGCTGGAGCCCGGCCAGTGGCGCCTGACCGGGGTCACGCGCTGGCACCTGGACCGCCCCAACCCCGAGGCCGAGGCCGAACGCACAGACACCCTGACCCTGCCGACCGACCTGACCCCGGAGCGGCTGCGCGACACCTTCGCCCGGCCCGGGCAGGTCTCGGTCTGGGGCCTGCCGGACCTGATCGACACGCTGGAAGGGGCGGGCCTCTCGGCGCGCAGCCAGCGGGCCGAACTGCAGGCGGAACTCGCCCTGCCGGCGATGCTGGCGGCGATGCTGCTGATCGGCGCCGCGCTCAGCCTGCGTCACAGCCGCATGGGACAGGCCGGCATGCGCGTGCTGGTCACGGTGCTGGCCGGTTTTGCCCTGTTCTTCCTGCGCAATCTGGTGCTGGTTCTGGGCGAGAACGGACAGGTGGCGCTGTGGCTGGCGGTCTGGACCCCGCCTTTGGCTTCCATCATGCTGGCAATCGGCGTATTGCTGCATCTGGAGGACGGTTAGGTGCGTGGACGCGACATGTCAGGGCCGGGAAAAACAGGGCCAAGGCCACGCGGCGGGGGGATGAAGCGCCTTTGCCGGGCGGTGGTGCTGGTGCTTGCCGGCGCGCTGGTCCTGCCGCTTTTCCTGCCGGGCGGGCTGCGGGCGCAGGATGTGGCCAGCCTGAGCGCCGATTCGGTACTGATCGACCGCGCGGGCCGCCTGGTGGCCAGCGGCGATGTCGAGATCTGGCACCGCTCTGTCCGGCTGCGCGCGGCGCGCGTCACCTTCGACCGGCGCAGCGGGCGGCTGGATGTCGCCGGGCCGATCGTGATCAGCGAGGGGCCGGACCGCGTGGTGCTGGCCGATGCCGCCAGCCTGTCGGCCGATCTGCGCGAGGGGATCATTCGCGGGGCGCGGCTGGTCCTGGACCAGCAGTTGCAGGTGGCCGCCGACCGGATCGACCGCCGCCCCATCGACCGTCGCCCCGCCACCCCGGCCACAAGCCCCGACGGCACCCGGACGCCGCCGCGCGGCGCGGAAACCGAGATGACCGCCGTCATCGCCTCGACCTGCCGTGTCTGCGCCGAAAACCCCACCCCGCTGTGGGAGGTCCGCGCCGCCCGCGTGCGCCATGACGAGGACGCCCGCACCCTGCATTTCGAGCGCGCGCAATTCCGGTTGCGCGGCGTGCCCGTGGCCTATCTGCCGCGCCTGCGCATGCCCGAACCGGGACTGCAGCGCGCGCCCGGCATGCTGGCGCCCCACCTGCGCGCGACCAGCGATTTCGGCTTCAGCGTGGGGGTGCCCTTCTTCATCCCGCTGGACCCCGCGCGCGATCTGACGCTGACCCCGCAGCTGGGCGGGCGCGGCATGGTGGCACTGGGCTTTCGCTACCGTCAGGCCTTTGTTGACGGGGCGCTGGATCTGCGCGGCCAGATCTCGCGCGACGGGCTGACCGATGCCGGGCTGCGCGGCTATGCGCATCTGCGCGCCCTGGCGCGGCTGCGCGGCGGTTTCGTGCTGGATGCCGATGTGCTGGTGCCCAGCGACCGCACCTATCTGGAGACCTATGGCATCACCAATGCCGCACGGCTGACTTCTTCGGTCAGCGTGGAACGCATCCGGCGCGATCAGGCGATCCGCGCGCGGGTGCTCAGCTTCCGTTCGCTGCGCGCGGGCGAGGACAGCAGCCAGATGCCCGATCTGGCTCTGCAGGCCGACTGGCAGCAGCGCATCGCGTTGCGCGGGGTCGGCCCAGGCGGCAGTTTGCGGCTGGGCATTGGCGCGCAGACCTATCGTCGGCCGGCCCTGCCCGGCGGCGGCACCGGGCGCGACCTGGCACGACTGGCCGCCCATGCCCACTGGCAGCGCCAGGACGTGCTGGCGGGCGGGCTGTTGCTGACCAGCGCCGTGCAGGGGCGTGTCGATCACCTGCGCCTGCGCGGCGCGCCGCTGGCGTTTCCGGACCCGGTTACCCGCGCCGCACTGGAGGGGATGGCCGACCTGCGCCTGCCGCTGGCCCGGACCGAAGGCGCCGGCGGGCGACAATTACTGGAACCCGTGGCGCAGATCGTCCTCAGCCGGCGCAACGCCGAAGGCCTGACGCCGGATGAACGCGCACGCAACGATGACCACCGCATGCCGGAACTGGATGGCGGCAACCTTTTCGCCATGACCCGCTTTTCCGGCTTCGATGCCCCCGACGACGGCTCGCGCTTGAACCTGGGCCTGCGCTGGCTGCGCGAATCACCCTCTGGCTGGACGGTCGAAACCCTTGTCGGGCGGGTCTGGCGCCGCGGCCGGCTGGACGGGTTCGACGCCACCCACCGTCATCCGCTGGGCCAGCCCTCGGGCCTGCCACCCGGCCGCACCCGGTCCGACTGGCTGCTGGCCGGGAGGGTAGAGGCGCCCGAGGGGTTCGGCCTCGATGCGCGGTTGCTGATCAACACCAGCCGCGACCTGGAACGCGGCGAGGCCACCTTGTCATGGCAGAGCGCGCAGACCGGCATCAGCACCACTTACCTCTACATCCCCGCCGAACCGGCCGAGGCCAGGGCGCGCAGCCTGGGCGAATGGTCGCTGGACGTGAACCGCAGGCTCAGCGGCGGCTGGACGGGCTTTCTGGGATGGGACTACGACACCACGCGTGACCGGTTCAGCGGCGCCCGCACCGGGCTGGTCTTTCATAACGAATGCCTGAGCGTGGATTTTTCCCTCTCGCGCCGCTTTGCCACTTCCACTACGCTGTCGGCGTCAACCCGGGTCGACCTGCGGGTCGAGCTGCTGGGGATCGGCTCGCGCCCGGGTGGGCGCGGCCGGGCCTGCCCGGCCTGAGGTCGCACCGCATGAAGGCGCACCGCCCGTCAAATGATCCCCTGCCCGGCCTCAAAACGCGCGCGCCCCGGGCGACAATCTGAAGAAACGGAACCGACCCACCATGCCGACAACCCGCCCCGCCCCCCATTCCCTGGCCCTCCATTCCCCAGGCACCGTTTCCGTGACCGTGGAACCGGCGCGCCCTCGCCATCCGCGGCCGGCCCTGGCAGGCCTCGTTGCACCGTTTCTGGCCGCGGCCTTGCTGGCCCTTCTTGCCATCGGTGCACAGCCCGCCGCGGTGCAGGCGCAATCGCCCTTCTCGGCGGTCGCCTATGTGAACGACGCGGCGATCACACGCTACGAGGTTGGCCAGCGTGCCCGGTTTCTGGAATTCATCGGTGCGGGCCAGGGCGATCTGCGCGAGGAAGCGCTTGAACGGCTGATCGAGGACGAGTTGCACCGCCAGGAGGCCCGCCGCCTGGGTCTGCGTGTCGGCAATGACGACATCACCGCCGGCATGACCGAATTCGCTTCCCGGGGCGAACTGACACTGGAAGAGATGAACGACCGGCTGCGCGAGGCCGGTATCGACATCGATACCTTCCGCAACTTCATTCATGCCGGCGTGCTGTGGCGTGAACTGGTCAACGGGATCTACGGGCCGGAAATCCGCATCACCGACGCAGATATCGACCGCGCCCTGTCCCTGGCGGCGGTGATGCCGGTGACCGAGTACCAGATCTCCGAACTCTTCCTGCCCGATCAGCCCGAATTCGCCGAGGACATCGCCCGCGTCACCCCGCAGATCCTGGCCATCACCTCGGTCGAGGTCTTCGCCGATGCCGCGCGCCAGATTTCCGCCTCGCCCTCTGGCGAGGAAGGCGGGCGCATCGACCGCTGGATCCCCGAGGGCGAGCTCTCGCCCGAGGTCAACGCGGCCTTTTCCCGCGCCCGCGTGGGCCAGGTGGTGGGGCCGATCGAATTCCCCGGCGCGATCGCCTTTTTCCAGCTTCGTGCGCAGCGCAACACCCGCGATGTGGCGGCCGGCCAGGTGGAATACGAATTCCGCCGCGTGGGTCTGCCCGGCGGGCAGTCAGACACCAACCGCGCCCGCTTTGCCGAAATCAGCGCGCGGGTCGACGGCTGCGCCGATCTCGGCGCGCTTGTCGGCCAGGTGGCCCCGGAACTGCCCGCAGGCGCGGTCAGCACGATCACGCGCGCGCGACGTGATCTTGATGCGGCGACGGCGGCCGAACTGGGGCGGCTGAACCCGGGCGGTCTGTCGGCCAACCTGACCCAGTCGGGCGAGATGGTGGTGCTGATGCTGTGCAACCGCCGCGTGATCGCCGATCCGTCCCCCAGCCGGGCGCAGGTGCGTGAGCGGCTGTTCAACCAGGCGCTGGAGCGGCAGGCAGAGGTTTATATCAGCCAGTTGCGCGCCGAGGCCGAGATCCGCCGGCCGTGACGGCCGGATTGACGGCCGCAATGACGTACGCCCCTCCGCACGGCAGGCCTGCATGTGCATGACCCGCCCCCTTGCGCTGACCTGCGGCGATCCCGCCGGTATCGGGCCGGAACTGGTGGCACGGTTGATCGCCGATCCCGCCGCCCTGCCGCCTTTCGTCTGGATCGGCGATCCCACCCACCTGCCCGCCGGGACCAGTTGGCAAGCGGTGGATGACCCCTCCGCCGCCGCGCACATTCCGCCCGGCACCCTGCCCGTGATGCCCCTGCCCTTTCCCGCCCCGGCGCCGCCCGGCCGGCCGGACCCGGCCAATGCCGCCACCATCATCGCCGCCATCGACCGCGCCGTGGCGCTGGCCCGGGCAGGCAGGGTCGCGGGCCTCGTCACCGCGCCGATCAACAAGGCCGCGCTGATCGCCGGCGCGGGCTTCACCTTTCCGGGCCACACCGAATACCTGGCGCATCTGGCCGGCGATGTGCCGGTGGCGATGATGCTGGCCTGCGAGGGGCTGCGCGTGGTCCCGGCCACCATCCACATCCCGCTCGCACAGGTGCCCAGGCAACTCACCCGCGAGGGGCTGGAACAGACCATCCGCCTGACCGAGGCCGCGCTGAAGCGGGATTTCGGCCTGCCCCGGCCGCGCATCGCGGTGGCCGGGCTGAACCCGCATGCTGGCGAAAGCGGCACCATGGGCCGCGAAGAGATCACCCTCATCGCCCCCCTGATCGCCACGCTGCGCGCGGGCGGCATGGCCATCACCGGCCCCCTGCCCGCCGATACGCTTTTTCACCCCGCCGCGCGCGCGCGCCATGACGCGGTGATCTGCATGTATCATGATCAGGCGCTGATCCCGCTGAAAACCATCGATTTCGCCGGCGGTGTCAATATCACGCTGGGCCTGCCCTTCATCCGCACCTCGCCCGATCACGGCACCGCCTATGACATCGCGGGCCGGGGCATCGCCGACCCCGCCAGCCTGCGCGCCGCCCTGCATATGGCCGCAAGCATGGCCGCCCGCCGCGCCAGCTCCGCATGACCCGCCCCCGCTCCTTCATTTTGCCCCAAATACTCTGGGGGGAGGCGGCGCCAGCCGACGGGGGGCAACGCCCCCCTGCTCCTGCCACAGCCAGCGCCGCGCCATGATCGACGCCCTGCCCCCCCTGCGCGATGTCATCGCCCGCCATGACCTGCGCGCGAAGAAATCGCTTGGCCAGAACTTTTTGCTGGATCTGAACCTCACCGCCCGCATCGCCCGCGCCGCCGACGAAAGGGGGGGCGACCTGAGCGGCTGCGACGTGCTGGAGGTCGGCCCCGGCCCGGGCGGGCTGACCCGTGGCCTGTTGGCCGAGGGCGCGCGTCACGTGCTGGCGATCGAAAAGGACCCCCGCTGCCTGCCCGCGCTGGCCGAGATCGCTGCCGCCCATCCCGGTCGGCTGACCGTGCTGCAGGGCGACGCGCTGGCCATCGACCCGCTGGCGCATCTGACGCCCCCCATCCGCATCGTATCGAACCTGCCCTATAACGTGGGCACCGAACTGCTGGTCCGCTGGCTGACGCCACCCGGCTGGCCCCCCTTCTGGCAGTCGCTCACCCTGATGTTCCAGCGAGAGGTCGCCGAGCGCATCATCGCCCGCCCCGGCAGCAAGGCCTATGGCCGACTGGCCCTGTTGGCCCAGTGGCGCGCGCAGGCGCGTATCGTGCTGACCCTGCCGCCAGAGGCGTTTTCACCCCCGCCAAAGGTCTCCTCGGCCGTGGTTCATCTGACCGCCCTGCCCGCGCCGCGCTACCCCGCAGAGCCGGCGATGCTGCAACGCGTCACCGCCGCGGCCTTCAATCAGCGCCGCAAGATGCTGCGCGCGGCCCTGCGCGGGCTGGACCCGATGATCGAGAGCCGGCTGGAACGGTTGGGCATCGCCCCCACCGCGCGCGCCGAAACCCTGGACCTGGCGGCCTTTTGCGCCCTCGCGCGGGACTTGAGCGACACGCGGGATTGAGCCTGCCACCCCGCCCCGGCGCTGTTCCCTATCCGCCGATGATCGACGGCTCGCGCCGCGCATGGCAGTCAGAGCGCGGGCAGACACGACAACTGGCCCCCACGCGCAAGGGGTCGGGGGCGCGCCCATCCCCGCTCTGCCCGTCCCCACTTTGCCCGTCCCCACTTTGCCCGGACCCGCCGGCCTGCGGGATCATCAGCATCACCGCCTCCATCGCCCAGGGCGGGTTGAAGCGCAGCCCGTCGCTGACCTCGGCTACGGCCTGAACGGTAAAGCGCGGCGCCGGGCGGCCGGGAAATTCGACCGCGATGCCAAGCGGGCGCCCCGGCATGCCCAGCACCTGATACAGCGGCCAAAGCGGGCAGGCCCCGCCGAAACGCGGCATCGAAAACCCCTCTACCGGGCGGCGCCAGGTGAAACTGCCAGAGGCATCGCATCGCACCAGCCCCACCGCCGGCGCGCCGATCCCCGGCGGCAGGCAGGCCAGCCGGCGCAGCACGCAGGCCAGTCTCGCGCCGCTGCGCTGCACGATCCCGGCGATCACGGCCTGTGCGTCACTCATCCCTCCGGCGCTGCATTCCAGCCACGGGTCCAGCATACCCAAGGGCACCGCCTGGGCATCGGCATGGGCGCGCGCCAGCCAGCCCGCGGCCAGCGCCCGCGCGGCAGGGCTTGCCAGGTCGCTTTCGCCCGCCACCAGCATGTCCCAGTCCGCTGGCGCCGCAGCCTCGATCTGCGGCAGGTGATAACCGCGCGCTGCCGCCCAGGCTTCCAGCTCTTCCAGCGGCGAGGCAAGCCCGGTTTCTGTCCCGCTGGCCTCCAGATACGCCACCAGCGCATCCGCCGCCGTGGCCAGCCGGCGCGAATCGTCATGCACGTTGCGGTGAAACCGCGCCCGCCATGCCGGTTCCAGATCATCGGTATCGGCCAGAATGGCGGCCGTGGATTGCACCGCCGTGACGGCCGAGACGATCTCGTGCAGCGCTGCGGGCAAGCTGGGATCATGGGCCATACGGTCGTTCAGCCGCTCGATCAGCCGCTCCTGCGCCTGCACGCGCGCAGCCAGCGCGGCCAGATGCGCCGCCCAGCCAGGAAAGCGGCCGATCAGCTCCTCGGCGCGGTCGATCTCTGGCGGCGGGCTGACCTGCACCGCGGCGAGCGAGGCCTGAAGCGCCATGATCTGCTCATCGCCCACGGCCTCGGCCAGCATGTCGGGCGCGACCTGCAGGGCCTTTGCCAGCGCCTCGGTCACGCGCGTGCCGGGGCGGCGGCGGTTATGCTCGATAAGGTTCAGATATGAGGGCGACACACCGGCCCTGCGCGCCAGTTCGCCCTGTGCCATGCCACGCGCCGTGCGCAAGGCGCGGATACGCGTACCGGCGAGGGTGGCTTTGGGCATGGCTGGTCCTTTTTTCGTGGCACTACAGCATGCCGCCCCCGCGCCGGCAAGCCGGGCAAAGGCAAGCCCCGCAAAGGCGCAGGCGGTGGCGCAACGCGCCCAGATTTCGGCTTTTCAGCCTGCGCCACCTGCCGTATAACCCGGCGCAACCTGCGGTGAGCGTGGCCCCCGCGGGCCGGAACGCATGCCGCAAGAGCCGCCT
This sequence comes from Paracoccaceae bacterium, assembly GCA_007117005.1. Classification (GTDB taxonomy): domain Bacteria; phylum Pseudomonadota; class Alphaproteobacteria; order Rhodobacterales; family Rhodobacteraceae; genus Pararhodobacter. The sequence goes on along the minus strand of SKHK01000039.1, from coordinate 1,986 downwards.
TTTGCAAGGCTGCACCCGCTGGTTGCGTAACCGCAAAGGGCTTTACGCAGGAAAACGAGCCGGCGCCACGCAAAGCGCTGAGAAGGGCCACGCCGAAAGGGCCCGCGCCAACAAGGGATGACCATGAGCAAGGACCGCACTTCAAACGACGTCGCCTTCATCCGCGCGCTTGCCGAATTGCTGGAGACGAATGCGCTGGCGGAAATCGAGGTCGACCGCGACTATGGCGAGCATGACCGCCTGAGCGTGCGGGTCAGCCGTCAGATGGCCGCGCCCGCCCCGGCACCGGCCCCCGTTGTCGCCGCACCCGCCGCGCCTGCTTCGCATGCCGCCGCACCTGTGGCCCCCAGCGCCCCCGCCGCCAGCGATGACCCGGCCGATCTGCCCGGCGTCGTACCCTCGCCCATGGTCGGCACCGCCTATCTGGCCGCCGAGCCCGGCGCCGAACCCTTCGTGCGCATCGGTGATCAGGTCAGCGCCGGGCAGACCCTGATGATCATCGAGGCGATGAAGACCATGAACCACATCCCCGCGCCCCATGCCGGCACCGTGAAGCGTATCCTGGTCGAGGATGGCTCGCCGGTGGAATACGGCGCGCCGCTGATGGTCGTGGCCTGAGGCCGGCGCGATGTTTTCAAAGATCCTGATCGCCAACCGTGGCGAGATCGCCTTGCGCGTGATCCGGGCCTGCCGCGAGATGGGCATCGCCTCGGTCGCCGTGCATTCGACCGCCGATGCCGATGCGATGCATGTGCGCATGGCCGACGAGGCCATCTGCATCGGCCCCGCGCCCTCGGTCGAAAGCTACCTGTCGGTGCCGGCGATCATCTCGGCCTGCGAGATCTCGGGCGCCGAGGCGATCCACCCGGGCTACGGCTTCCTGTCGGAAAACGCCGCCTTCGTGCAGGTGGTCGAGGATCACGGCATCACCTTCATCGGCCCCTCGGCCGAGCATATCCGCATGATGGGCGACAAGATCACCGCCAAGGAGACGATGAAGGCACTGGGCGTGCCCTGTGTGCCGGGCTCTGACGGCGGGGTGGCGAATGTCGAGGCCGCGCGGCAGGTGGCCGGCGAGATCGGTTATCCGGTGATCATCAAGGCCACGGCAGGCGGCGGCGGGCGCGGCATGAAGCTGGCGCGCGACGCGGGCGAACTGGACACAGCCTTTCGTACCGCGCGGGCCGAGGCGAAATCGGCCTTCGGCAATGACGAGGTCTATATCGAGAAATATCTGGGCCGGCCCCGGCATATCGAGGTGCAGGTCTTTGGCGACGGCAAGGGCGGCGCGGTGCACCTGGGTGAGCGTGACTGTTCCCTGCAGCGCCGCCACCAGAAGGTGCTGGAAGAGGCGCCCGGCCCGGCCATCGACGCCGCTACGCGCGAGCGGATAGGCGACATCTGCGCACAGGCGGTGGCGAAGATCGGCTATCGGGGGGCGGGGACCATCGAATTCCTGTACGAGGACGGGGAGTTCTATTTCATCGAGATGAACACCCGTCTGCAGGTCGAACACCCTGTTACCGAGGCGATATTCGGTGTCGATCTGGTGCGCGAGCAGATCCGGGTGGCCGCCGGGCAGCCCCTGTCCTTTGGTCAGGATGACCTCGTGTTGAACGGGCACGCGATCGAGGTGCGGCTGAACGCCGAACGCCTGCCGAACTTCGCCCCCTGCCCCGGGCTGGTGAACACGTTTCACGCGCCGGGGGGCCTGGGTGTGCGGATGGATTCGGCGCTTTACGGCGGCTACCGAATCCCGCCCTATTACGACAGCCTGATCGCCAAGCTGATCGTGCATGGTCGCGACCGGCCAGAGGCGCTGGCGCGGCTGCGCAGGGCGCTGGGCGAACTGATCATCGACGGGATCGACACCACGGTGCCGCTGTTCTTCGCGCTTCTGGAAGAGCCGGACATCCAGCGTGGCGATTACACGATCCACTGGCTGGAGCGGTACCTCGCCGGGACCGATACGGCCGGATGAGGCGG
>SKHK01000066.1 GCA_007117005.1 Paracoccaceae bacterium | reverse complement strand
CACCGGCCGCCGCAGCCGCCACAGCCTTGCCGCCCGCGCCGCCGCCCGTGGCAGCGGCGGCATTGCCCGGCAGGGTCTCGGGGTTGCGCAGCCAGATATCGCGCTGAGCGAAGGGAATCTCGATCCCCTCGGCCACAAACCGCTCGGCGATCTGGTGGTTGATCTCCGATCGCACCCGCATGATGAAATTCACGTCGGTCAGGATGATCCGTGTCTCGAATTCCAGCGCGTCGGCGCCGAACCCCATGAACACGACCGAGGGCGGCGGGTTGATCGAGGCCAGCGGATGCGCCTCGGCGATCTCGGTCAGGATGGTCTCGACCCGCCGCGTGTCCGACCCGTAGGCGACACCGACCTTGACGACCAGCCGCCCGGTCTTGTTCGTGCGGGTATAGTTTGTCACCGAGGCCGAGATCAGATCGTTGTTCGGTACGATCACCTCTGTCCGGTCGAAGGTTTCGATCACTGTCGAACGGACCGAGATGCGCTGCACCGTGCCCATGGTGCCGCCGGCCTCGACCCAGTCGCCCTCTGACACCGGGCGCTCGACCAGCAGGATGATGCCGGAGACGAAGTTCGACACGATGTTCTGCAGACCGAAGCCGATGCCGACCGACAGCGCGCCGGCGATGATGGCCAGGCCCGACAGGTCGATCCCGGCGGTGGAAAAGGCCACCAGCGCGGCGATCACCAGGCCGACATAGCCGACGCCGGACACCACTGCCTTTTGCGCGCCGCGTTCCATCGTGGTCTTGGGCAGGACCGAATTGGCCAACGCGCCCTGAATGCCGCGGGTCAGCAGATAACCCATGATGAAGACCAGCATGAAGGCGAAAAGATTGCCCGGCGCGATCCGGGCGTCACCAAGGGTGAAACCCTCGCCCAGACGCACCCAGACCTCCAGCAGGTCGGATTCGCGCGCACCCCAGATCAGCGCCAGCACCGGCAGCGCGGCCAGCCCCAGCAGCATCCCCGCCAGCGCCGGCACCAGCGCCTCGGTCGCGCGCCCGCGATCGCCCATGGCGGCGTCATAGATTGCGATGACCAGCCGGTGCAGCACCATCACCAGACCGATCACGGCCAGCGAGTCGATGCTGGGAAAGATCAGCCCGCGCGCGGCATTCACATAGCCCACAGCCGCCAGCAGCGGCGCGGCCAGCGCCAGCGCCTTCAGCAGCCGCCCCAGCACCACGATGGACTGATCGACGAAACCGCCGCGTTCGTCGCCCGCGGGCGCAGCCTCTGCATCGGCATCCGCCGTCTCGCCGCTCTGGTGCTGTGTCAACAGACGACCCAGCCGGAACAGCAGCAGCCCCGCCAGCGCCAGGATGGGCAGGTAAAGCACTGCGCGGGCCGCATCCGTCGCGCCCGCGTCCTGGATCAGGGCCTCCAGCATCTGGTCGCCGGCGATGACGAAGGACAGCGCCAGAACCGTGGTCCGCGCACGCCATCGCAGCGAATCCTCCAGGTTCAGCGCCAGGGCCGGGTCCTGACGTTTGGGAAAGACCAGAAGCGACAGCCAGCGCACGATGAAGATGGTCATACCCGCCGGCACCAGCGCCTCATTCAACGCGGCCACCGTCTGCCCGCTGAAACCCGCGGCACCGATGGCGAAAAAAAGGGCCGTCAGACCCAGGAAGGGGACAAGAAGCTGCGCGAGCGAGACCAGAAAACCCGCGACCTCGCGTCCGCGGGGGATCGAGGTGGAGCCCATCAACCGCATGGTCAACCGTTCCATCAGCCGCCGGCCGCGCAGGATCAGCAGGGCGGCAAGCGCCAGAAGCCCCAGGATCAGCGGCAGATCGGCGATGATCGCCTGCCGCCATTGCGGGTTCAGCCAGTCGTTGTAGACCTCGCCATAGACGGTCAGCGCCGCGCTGATCATCACATTGGCGCCCTGCAGCCAGTTCGCCGGGTTCAGCGGTGTCGGCCAGAGCGTCAGCAGCGCATTGGCCTGACGCTCGCGCAATTCACGGTCAATGTCACGGATGATGGCATCCGCCCGGCGTTGTTCGGACTCGGCCGTTGCCCTGGGCGTCTGCCGCTGGGCCAAACGCTCGGCCAGATCGGCGCGGCGCTCGGCAATCTCGGCGGGCTCGGTCTCGCCTCCCTCGGGCGGCGGGCCCAGTGCATCGATCTGTTCGCGCAGGTTGTCGATGCGCCCGGCCATGAAGGTCTGCACCTCCATGAACTGGCTGCGAAAGGCCGCTATTTCGCCGCGCAGGTTCATCAGCAGGTCGTCCGACGTATCGCGCTGTTCCAGCGTCTGTTCGGCCAGTTCCGCCAGCGCCGCCCAGGCCGTGTAATCGGGGCCGTCGACGGTATCCTGCGCCTGCGCCGGCATGACCGCCGCCAGCGCCATGAAAAGCCCCAGCAGCAGGGCGGGCAGCTTTGCTGCAAGCGCCCTCACCGCCCGCTCGGCGCGTCCCGGGTCGAGGTTCCGACGCCACGTGCCGACGCGCAGTGACATGCCATATCGTGCCGCCATGATGACCCTTCATTCCTTCCTGACGCCGACTGCCCTGTCGGAACCGAACGCCTGCGCAGCCGAAACGGCCCGGCAGCTGCCGGGCCTTTCCTTGCCCGCGCAGACTGGGCCGCGGCACACAGGAAGTCCAGCCCCGGCATGCCGGTTTGGGCGGTGATGTCACCGGCTCGTGAGCCGCCGTCAACAGCGATGGGAATAGGTAAAGACCAGCGTATCGGTGACCCGCTGTCCTGTGGGCTGGCATTGGCGGTAGACCGGTCGCGTGCCGTGCATGGTCACGCGGCGCTGGCCGTCACTGACCGGCCCCTCCACCCGGTATTGAAGCGGGTTGCTCGGGCAATAGCGCGAAAATACCCATGCATGGCCACTGTACCAGCCTTGCCGGTTGTGGCCGTGAAACAGCAATGTCCCCCGCGCCACCCCGGCCGCGCGCAGCGCCGGGCGCGGGTCTTCGTAATAGAACGCCCGTCCGGTGCCCGAAGCGACCAGCCGCATCAGCGAGCCGTTATGCATCCAGCAGCTATCGGTCTGTGCGGCGCCGGGGGCAGGCGGCAGGGCCAGCAAGAGTATCAGCGCCAGTTTGACGCCCAAACGCACAAGGATCCGTCCGATACCTGCCATGACCGACATCCCATACCCACGAAAACACCATTAATTCACGCCAGCGTGAGGCCATGCGCGATTCGAGTCAACGGCGTGCCCGCTGCCCTGTGCCCTGCGTGGGGGCAGGCACCTCGGGCCGCGACAGGCGGTTGTCAAAACCGGCTGTTGCGGGCCCGTCTCAGACGCGCATATCGGGCAGATCGGCGGCCGCGCGGTCCAGCCAGGCCGGCACCGGCAGCCCCTTTTCGCGCAGGAAGGCAGGGTTGAAAAGTTTCGACTGATAGCGCGTGCCATAGTCGCACAGGATGGTCACGATGGTATGCCCGGGCCCCATGTCCCGGGCCATGCGTATCGCACCGGCGACATTGATGCCGGAAGACCCACCCAGGCACAGCCCCTCATCGGCCAGCAGGTCAAAGACCACGGGCAGCGCCTCGGCATCGGGGATGCGGCAGGCGAAATCCGGGGTGAAGCCCTCCAGATTGGCGGTGATCCGGCCCTGGCCGATCCCCTCGGTGATCGACCCGCCCTCTGATTTCAGCACGCCCTCGGTATAGAAACTGTAAAGCGCCGCCCCTTCCGGGTCGGCCAGGCCGATCTTCACGCCCTTCGGCTGCAGCGCCATGGCCACGCCCGCCAGCGTGCCCCCGGACCCCACGGCGCAGATGAAGCCATCGACCTTGCCGCCGGTCTGGTCCCAGATTTCCGGGCCCGTGGTCTCGATATGCGCCTGACGGTTGGCCACGTTGTCGAACTGGTTGGCCCAGATGGCGCCGTTCGGATCGGTCTTTGCCAGCGCCTCGGCCAGGCGACCGGAATAACGGATGTAGTTGTTGGGCTCGCGGTAGGGGGCGGCCGGCACCTCGACCAGTTCGGCGCCGGCCAGGCGCAGCATGTCCTTCTTTTCCTGGCTCTGGGTTTCCGGGATCACGATGACGCTGCGGAACCCCATGCTGGCACCGACCAGCGCCAGACCGATGCCGGTATTGCCGGCCGTGCCCTCGACAATGGTGCCGCCGGGTTTCAGCAGGCCTTTGGCCACGGCGTCGCGGATGATGTAGAGCGCCGCGCGGTCCTTTACCGACTGGCCGGGGTTCAGGAATTCGGCCTTGCCCAGAATCTCGCAGCCCGTTGCCTCGGACGCGGCGCGCAGTCGGATCAAGGGGGTGTTGCCGATGGCGTCGGCCAGGGTCTTGCGGATCATGACGGCTCCTGTTCCTTG
>SKHK01000203.1 GCA_007117005.1 Paracoccaceae bacterium | reverse complement strand
TGTTTTCCAGCAGCAGCACCTGCCCGTCCTGCAAGCCGCCGACCGCGCGCTTGGCGGGCAGGCCGATGCAGTCGCCGGCAAAGCCCACGGGCGCGCCCAGCACAGCCTCCAGCGCCGGGCGGATGGGCGCCAGCGACATCTCCGGCACCACCATGCCCTTGGGCCGGCCGAAATGGGCCAGCAGCACGGCCTTGCCCCCGGCGGCAGTGACATGGCGGATGGTGGGCAGCACCGCCAGCAGGCGGGTGGTGTCGGTGACCTGCCCGTTTTCGACGGGCACGTTGATATCGACGCGGATCAGCACAACCTTGCCGCCGAGGTCCATGTCGTCCAGCGTTTTCCAGCCCATCGCCTGCTCCTGTTGCCGGTGGCGTTACCCTGCCGTGATGCCTGCTGGCGCCCGGCCCGTCAACCGGCGGGGCTTTTCCTTTCGCACCGCAACCGCTACATCAGGCGCAGCGAAAAAAGGAGTGCCGGCATGGCCGAGATCAAGGACCCCGAGAACACCATCCTGATGGACCTCAAGGGCGGGCGCGTGGTGATCGAGCTTCTGCCCGATATCGCGCCCCATCACGTCAACCGCATGAAGGAGCTGGCGCGCGCCGGGGCCTATGACAATGTGGTCTTTCACAGGGTGATCGACGGCTTCATGGCGCAGACCGGCGATGTGGCGCATGGCAATGCCGAAAAGGCGTTCGACCTGCGCCGCGCGGGCACCGGCGCGTCCGATCTGCCGGACCTGCCGGCGGAATTCTCCGGCGTGCCCCATGACCGCGGCACGCTGGGCGCGGCGCGCAGCCAGAACCCGAATTCGGCCAACAGCCAGTTCTTCATCAATTTCAACGACAACCACTTCCTGAACCGGCAATACACCGTCTATGGCCGCGTGATCGAGGGGATGGAACATGTCGATGCCATCACCCGTGGCGAGCCGCCCGCCCAGCCCGACCGCATGATCAGCGTCAAGGTGGCGGCCGATGTTGGGTAAACTGCGGAGCGACAGGGCGGTCCTGGCGGGGCTGATGGCGCTGGGCTGCGCGCTGCTTCTGGGCATGTGGCTGGGCACGGCGCGCGGGCAGGCGCAGACCGCGCCGCCAGAGGGCGCCCCGGTGCTGGAGATCACGGTCGCGGGCGAGGCCAGCGGCGTGATCCGCATTGCCCTGCGCCCGGATCTGGCGCCGGGTCATGTGGAGCGGGTCATCACCCTGGCCGAAAGCGGTGCCTATGATGGTGTGGTCTTTCACCGGGTGATCGACGGTTTCATGGCGCAGACCGGTGATGTGGCCTTTGGCCAGCATGACGGCGAGGGGCTGGCACGCGCCGGCATGGGCGGTTCGGACATGGACGACCTGCGCGCCGAATTCAGCGACGAGCCCTTCGTGCGCGGCACCATGGGCATGGCCCGCGGCCACAGCCCGGACAGCGCAAACAGCCAGTTCTTTCTGATGTTCGGCCCGGCACCGCATCTGAACGGGCAATATACCGTGCTGGGCCAGGTGACCGAGGGGCTGGATGTGCTGGACGCCATCAAGCGCGGGCGCGGGGCCAATGGCGCGGTGCTGGGCGCGCCCGATCACATGGTGCAGGTACGCGTGATTCGCTGAGGGGCGCCGCCCCGGACAGGCGGCCGAAAGGGGCGGGCAGCGTGCCGGCCCCTTTATCTTGTTCGCGATCTGGGCCATAGAACATCCGAAGAGCCCCGAATGCCTGCGGAGACCTGCACCATGAAATTCCTGCTTCGCCTGCTGACCTGGTGGAACGGCCAGACCCTGAACACCCAGTTCCACACCTGGCGCCACGGCCAGCGCGTGGGCAAGGACGATCAGGGCAATGTCTTTTACCAGTCGCGCGACGGCAAGCGGCGCTGGGTGATCTATGACGGCGAGAGCGAGGCCAGCCGCATCGGCCCCGAATGGCACGGCTGGCTGCACCACACCTGGGCCGAGCCGCCCACCGAACGCCCGCTGACGCGCAAACCCTGGGAAAAACCGCATGCAGAGAACGCCACGGGCACGCCGGGGGCCTATGTCCCGGCGGGCTCGCTGCGGCGGGTCAACCCGAAGGAGCGGCGCGACTATGACGCCTGGCAACCGGAATAGCGTCAGGCGCCTGCGGGCCCGCACTGCCGTGACGATGATGGCACGGCACGCATGAGCTACCGGCCGTGGGAAATGGCGCTGGGGGCCGTGGTGCTGGTGGTGGCGGCGGGGTTTGCCGCGGTGCTGGTCTGGGGCAGCGGGCAGCGGCCGGGACTGTCGCAGGGGGCGGGCCACACGCTTACCGCAAGCTTCCGCTCGGCCGAGGGGGTGCGCCCGGGCACCGAGGTGCGCCTGGCCGGCGTGCGCGTGGGCAGCGTAACCGACCTGACCCTGGATGCCGATACCTTCCGGGCCGAGGTCACGCTGCGCATCGACGCGGCGCTCAGCCTGCCTGCTGACAGCACGGCCGCCGTGGCCAGCGAGGGGCTGCTGGGCGGCACGTTCATCGAGATCATCCCCGGCGGCATGCCCTTCGACCTCGAACCGGGCGACGCGTTCCAGGACACGCAAAGCGCGGTGAGCCTGGTTCAACTCATGCTGCGCTTCGCCACGGGCGGCGACGGCGCCGAGGCTGGGACCGCGACTGGGGCTGGCGAGCCGACAGCGGAAAGCGAGGGCACACCATGAGAGACATCCCATTCAGTACACCATCGCGCAGCCGGTCTGCCGTGAGGGTAATGGCGGGCCTGAGAGCTTTGGGCGGGGTTTTCCTGATCACGATCCTTGCACTTTCGGCCGGCCTGCCCGGTCACGCGCAGCAACCCCGGCCAGAGGTCGCGTCCGGCGATACGGTGGTGCTGCGCGGGCTCGACAAGGTCTCGGGCGAGACGACGGATATGGAACTGCCGGTCGGGGGCAGGGCGAGCTATGCCCGGTTGGAGATCGCCGTGATCGCCTGCCGCTACCCGACAGAAGCACCCGAAAGCGATGCCATGGCCTTTCTGGAAATCACTCATGGGCGCAGCGGCGAACAACTGTTTCGCGGCTGGATGTTCGCCTCCAGCCCCGCGCTGAACGCGCTGGACGACGCCCGTTACGACGTCTGGGTGTTATCCTGCCGTTGACGCATGTTGCGCAAAAGTGGATCCCGGTTTCGCGCAAAAAACCTGTGAATAGAAATGGTTATGGCTGGGCGCATGAATGTCAATGAATGCAACCCGCTGTAGCGGGCGGTGTCTGGCACTGCCGGACCGCTGGCACACACGGGACCCTGGCGCGCAGACAAATCCCTTGAAACAAGGGATTTGCAAGGTTGTTGTTTCAACAACCTTGGTCCCGGCCCGACCCGCCCAGGCAAAACGCCCGGTCCGGGGGCGCGGGCCCAAAAGCCACATCATGACGCGCCGGAGTGACAAGTGCGGCGGCCAGCGCCGTTGCATAGTGCCGGTCGCTGACTTCAATCCCGCCCAGACTGGCCAGATGGCCGGTCAGATACTGCGTGTCCAGCAGCGCGAACCCGCCTGCCTCCAACCGCGCGACCAGTTCCGCCAAGGCGATCTTCGATCCGTCGCGGCGCGCCGAGAACATGCTTTCGGCAAAGAAGGCCCCGCCCATGCTCAGCCCGTAGACGCCCCCCGCCAGCGCGCCATCCGGGTCATGCAGCTCTATCGAATGGGCGTGGCCCAGCCGGTGCAGCGCGGCAAAAACCCGCCGTATCGGTGCATTGATCCAGGTCTCGCGCCGCGCCGCGCAGCCATCCATCACGGCGTCGAACGCCCCGTCGCAGCCCAGTGTCCAGCCGTCGCGCGTCAGGCGCCGGCGCAGGGTCCGCCGCAGGCTATTCGAGACATGAAGCCCCCGCCCCGGCACCAGCCCCGATCCGCGCAACGGGATGACCCCGCGCCGGCGGGGCCGCATCCAGAAAACCTGCGGGTCATCCGCGGCCTCGGCCATGGGGAAGATGCCTTGCGCATAGGCCGCCAGAACGATCTCCGGGGTCAGGCTTACCTCGCCGTTCACCGCGCGTTGCATGCCGCTCACCGTCGCCCGCGCCGGCCCGGCTGATACCGCCTCATCCGGCCGTATCGGTCCCGGCGAGGTACCGCTCCAGCCAGTGGATCGTGTAATCGCCACGCTGGATGTCCGGCTCTTCCAGAAGCGCGAAGAACAGCGGCGCCGTGGTGTCGATCCCGTCGATGATCAGTTCGCCAAGCGCCCTGCGCAGCCGCGCCAGCGCCTCTGGCCGGTCGCGGCCATGCACGATCAGCTTGGCGATCAGGCTGTCGTAATAGGGCGGGATTCGGTAGCCGCCGTAAAGCGCCGAATCCATCCGCACACCCAGGCCCCCCGGCGC
>SKHK01000253.1 GCA_007117005.1 Paracoccaceae bacterium | reverse complement strand
CGCTGGACCGGTTGCGCGCCCTGACCCTGCCGGAACGGCGTGACGAATACTGGCGCTTCACCGATCCCGCCACGCTGCTGGCAGAAACCGCGGCCGAGGCGGCGGTCTTTCGCATCACCGACGAGCCCATCGTCTTTGATGCCATAGACCGGCTGAAGATCGTTTTCACCGATGGGGTCTTCGACGCCGAGGCTTCGGACGATCTGGCCGCCGAGGGGCTGGAGATCAGCCGCCTGGCCGAGGCCGGACAGACCGATATCCACTGGGCGCAGGACGTCTACGGCGCCCTGGAGGCCCGCGGTCATCAGCCCGTGCCGCGCCCCTTTGCCGCGCTCAACAGCGCCATGGCCAGCGACGGCGTGCTGATCCGCGCCACGGGTAAGGTCGCGCGCCCGGTCTCGCTGATCTATCGCCGCGAAAGCCCCACGGCCGATACCAGCCTGCACCATGTCATCCGGGTCGAACCGGGGGCAGAGATGACGCTGCTGGAAAACGGCCCCGTGGCGGCGCGCTATTCGGTGGTGGCCGAGGCCAGCATCGGCGCGGGCGGCATGTTGCACCATATCCGCGCGCAGGGCCGTGACCATGCCCGCAGCGGCATCACCCATTTCTACGCCCAACTGGCCGAGGGGGCGGGGCTGAAATCCTTTACCCTGTCGGCCAATGGCCGGCTGCTGCGCAACGAGGCGGTGATCTGGCTGGACGGCAAGGACGGCATGGCCCATATCGCCGGCGCCACGATGGGTGACGGTGACTTCCACCATGACGACACCGTTTTCGTCACCCATGGCGCGCCGGGCTGCGAGAGCCGGCAGGTGTTCAAGAAGGTGCTGCGCAACGGGGCAGTAGGGGTGTTTCAGGGCAAGATCCTGGTCGAACAGCCCGCGCAACTGACCGACGGCTACCAGATCAGCCAGTCGCTGCTGATGGACGAACGCAGCCAGTTCCTGGCCAAGCCGGAGCTGGAAATCTACGCCGATGACGTGAAATGCAGCCACGGCTCGACCTCGGGCGAAATCGACCCCGACCAGCTTTTCTACCTGCGCGCCCGCGGCGTGTCAGAGGCAGAGGCGACCAATCTGCTGGTCCTGGCCTTTCTGTCGGAAACCCTGGACGAGATCGCGCGCGAGGATCTGGCCGAGGATATCCGCGTCCGGCTGGAAGGCTGGCTGGGCCGGCACAAGTAAGCACGAAGCCCCCATGCGGGGGCGGGTCAGCCAGAAGGGGCACTGTCCGGATGCCGCATCACGCATGTCGCTGAGCGCCGATATCCTGCGCAGCTACCGCGCCCCGCGCGCCGTGCTGCGTGCGCGGTTGGCGCAGGCCGAGGGGGAACGCTCGGCCATCTTCTACCTGTTGCTGGCCTGCGTGCTGATCTTCGTGGCGCAATGGCCGCGGCTGTCGGCCGAGGCGGCGCTGGATGACAGCATCCCCTTTCAGGCGCGCATGTCCGGGGCGCTGTTCGGCTGGTTGTTCATCGCGCCGCTGTTCTTTTACGCGCTGGCCGGGCTGCTGGGCTTCGTGCTGCGGCTGATCCGGCCGCGCACGCCCTGGCTGGCGATCCGGCTGGCGTTGTTCTGGGCGCTTCTGGCCAGCGCGCCGCTGGCGCTGCTGGTGGGGCTGATCGCGCCGGTCGCGGCCGGGCAGGGGGTGCCTGCGCTGCCCTTCGGGATCGTCGTGCTGGGCGGGTTTCTGGCCCTTCTGATCGCTGGGCTGCGCGTGGCGCTTGAAGCGGGCGAGGCGGTGGCATAGATGGGCCTCATGCAGCAACAGCCTGATCTGAGCGGCCTTGTCCGCCTGTCCTTTTCCGAGCCCGAAGCCGGGTTTCGGGCCATGCGCGCCCTCAACCTGCCGATCGAGGCGCGCTGGACGATGCTTGCCGCGGCCGTGCTGGCCGGGGTGGTGCTGGCCTATCTGCTGCCCGTCGCCGCCGGGCAGGCGGGCGAGCTGCCCTCGCCCCTGACCGCGGCGGCCATTCAGACGGGCATGAACCTGGCCGCCGTCTTCCTGCTGGCCCATGTGGGGCGCATGTTCGGCGGTACCGGCATCTTCGAGGATGCGGTGCTGCTGGTGGGTTGGCTGCAGGTCCTGATGGTGGGCCTGCAGGCGGTGCAGGTCATCGTCATGCTGATCCTGCCGCCGCTGGGCGGGCTGGTGCTGATTCTGGCCATCGCCTCTTTCTTCTGGTTGTTCAGCGGCTTCACCTGCGCCCTTCACGGGTTTCAATCGCGGCTTCTGGTGTTGCTGGCCGGTTTCGGGACGCTTTTCGCGCTGGCCTTCGTCGCCTCGCTGCTGATGGTGCTTCTGGGCATCCGCTTGCCGGGGATTGGTGATGCTTGACGTCGAACGGGTACGGCAGGACTTTCCGATCCTGTCGCGCAAGGTGAACAACCGGCCGCTGGTTTATCTGGACAACGGCGCCTCGGCGCAAAAACCGCAGGTCGTCATCGATGCGGTGACGCAGGCCTATGCCCATGAATACGCCAATGTTCACCGCGGCTTGCACTATCTTTCCAACCTCGCCACCGACAAATACGAGGCCGTGCGCGGCACCATCGCGCGGTTTCTGAATGCGGGCCACGAGGATGAGGTGATCTTCACCTCCGGCACGACCGAGGGGATCAACCTGGTCGCCCATGGCTGGGCCATGCCGCATCTGGGCGAGGGCGACGAGATCGTGCTGAGCGTGATGGAGCATCACGCCAATATCGTGCCGTGGCATTTCCTGCGCGAGCGGCAGGGGGTGAAGCTGGTCTGGGTGGAGACCGAGGCCGACGGCAGCCTGGACCCGCAGCGGATGCTGGACGCCATCACACCGCGCACAAAGCTGATCGCCGTCACCCATATGTCGAATGTGCTGGGCACGGTGGTCGATGTCGCTGCCATCTGTGCCGGCGCGCGCGCAAAGGGCGTGCCGGTGCTGGTCGATGGCAGCCAGGCCGCGGTGCATATGCCGGTCGATGTGCAGGCGCTGGGCTGTGATTTCTACGCCATCACCGGTCACAAGCTTTATGGCCCCTCGGGCTCTGGCGCGATCTGGATTTCGCGTGATCGGCAGGCCGAAATGCGCCCCTTCATCGGCGGCGGCGACATGATCCGAGAGGTGCACCGCGACAGCGTCATCTATAACGACCCGCCGCACAAGTTCGAGGCCGGCACACCCGGCATCGTGCAGCAGATCGGCCTGGGCGTGGCACTGGACTACATGATGGCGCTGGGCATGGAGAACATCGCCCAGCATGAGCACGACCTGACCACCTATGCGCGCGAACGGCTGATGGGCCTGAACTGGTTGCAGGTGCAGGGCGACGCGCCGGGCAAGGGGGCGATCTTCAGCTTCACCATGTCAGGCGGCGCGCATGCCCATGATATATCGACGATCCTGGACAAGAGCGGCATCGCTGTGCGGGCCGGGCAACATTGCACCGGCCCGCTGATGGATCATCTGGGCATTCATGCGTCCTGCCGGGCGTCCTTTGCCGCCTACAACACGCGCGCCGAGGTCGATGCCCTGATCGACGCGCTGGAATTCTGTCACGAACTGTTCGCCTGACTGGAACGCGCTGCAACGGCGCGATGCTCGGGCCAGTATTTCGGCGGGGTGGGCAAGGGCTTGCAACACCGCCCTGCGGTTTTTCCGCCAGCAAGTCGGCATGCCCGTTTCGCCCGGTGGCGCCGTGCTGAAGATGGATGTCATCAGGGGCAGGAAAGCGATTGCGGACGCCCGGCGCATCGCCTAGAAGCAACGTCAGGCACCCGTAGCTCAGCTGGATAGAGCGCTGCCCTCCGAAGGCAGAGGCCAGAGGTTCGAATCCTCTCGGGTGCGCCAAAAAAACACTACAAATCAATAGCTTATGATTCCGCACATTTGTGGGCCTAGTGCTTGCGTGGGAAATCCGCGTAAGCAGTGCAATCGCGGCAGTGAGCTGAAGCTGTATCGATAGCCCATCGAATCTTTAGCGCGGCCTCCTGCTCGAAGGCGCATGACTTCAGCGTTCCAGCTTGCATCGCCTTCTTTCATCTCGGCAAGCATCACATCGAGCCCAAACACTGTGGCAACCCCAAGAAAGCCTGCTAACCCATTGAAAATAATTGGAGGCGAGTACCGGACTTGAACCGGTGTACACGGATTTGCAAGAGCGCGTATGCGATTAATAAGTTCGCCCTGAAAGGATTGTTCAGGGCGAACTAGCTTAACCTGCTGTCCACGAAACCGGCAGCAGCTCATGGAGCGCAGTCATGCGTTCGTCGAGGGTGCTCGCAATCGGCGGATGAAGTTGTTTTCAACGCGTTGGACAATGCGCACGATATCCATGCCTTTGACTATGCCCAGAAGCGGGCATTTTTG
>SKHK01000142.1 GCA_007117005.1 Paracoccaceae bacterium | reverse complement strand
ATCCTGTTGCCCACAGTGTCCAACGCCGTGCGGCACAACCACAAGGAAATTCAAGACTATTTCGTGGATTTTCTGAAAAAGGCCCCGGTGGGTCGAATCCTGGAATCAAACATCATGGTGATGGACAACGTGGCGGTCCATTCGGGGCTTTACTGCTTCGACCTGACAGATTGCGGGCAATGCTACACGGTCCCGGCGCGTTTCAGCTTCGTCTATCGCAAGACCGAAGGTGAATGGCTCATCGTCGAGCACCATTCATCCTACATGCCGCATGAGGAAACGGTCTGATGCGACGGCCGTAAACGAGACAGTCACCGAGACTTTCAAACCGACAGCCAACCAGACGTTTGGCAGAGAGGGCAATCAAAGGCCCGCCACAAGGGCCTTCAACTGTGGCTCGGCAAGCAGCGTCGCGGCTTCATCCACCGGCACCCAGCGGCGGCGGCGTTTGCGTCGCTCGGGCCATTCGCGCGCCAGATCGGCGACATGGATCCGAAAAACCTCGACCCGGCAGAACAACGAAAAGCCGCCGCGGCGGCGTTTTTCATAGGTATACCAGCCCAGCGGCACCGCATCGACATGGCCGATGACGCCGGCCTCTTCCCAGGCTTCCTGCAGCGCGGCGCCGCCCAGCGTACGGCCCTTCATCGGCCAGCCCTTCGGCAGAATCCAGCGGCCGGTACGCATGCTGGTCACCAGCAGCACCTCGCGCCCGGCCTTCCCCTCGCGCAGGCAAAGCGCCGCGGCCTGGACGAATTCCGGCCGCTGAAAGACCGGCTGCACAAAGCGCCGGATCGTGTGAAGGGGGGATTGATCCACCTATGCCTGCCTTTTGCCCGATTATCGCGTCAGCGCTGGCCACGCCCCCGCCGCCCGTTCCCGGGTCGTTTCACAATAGATATACATCACTCATGTGACGGATCAACAGTGCCGCGTGCGGCCTTCAGCGCCCCGCGCCGGGTCTTGGCGTCCAGCCGGCGGCGCTGGCTGGCGCGGGTCGGCGCCGTGGCGATGCGGCGTTTCGGCTTTTGCAGCGCCCGCGCCACCAGATCGGCCAGTCTCTCGCGGGCCAGTTCGCGGTTGCGGGCCTGGCTGCGGGTGTCCTCGGCGCGAATGATCACCGCCCCCTCGCGCGTCCAGCGCCGACCGGCAAGGCGTTCGAGCCGGCGCTTGGTACCCGCATCCAGCGACGGGCTGCGCGCGGCCTCAAAGCGCAGTTCGACCGCGGTTGAGACCTTGTTCACATTCTGCCCGCCGGGGCCCGAGGCGCGGGTAAAACTCTCGGTCAGTTCCCATTCCTGCAGGGCGATCTGATCGGTGATCCTCAGCATTGACGTATTCCCGGTGCCGCGACCCGGCAGGCGACAATCGAAAGGGCCGCCCGTTACCGAGCGGCCCCAGCGAGTTCACGGAGATGGGCCGGTTGAGAGCGTCTGTCAACAGGGCCCAATCGAAGGATCAGCAACCGAGGGCTGCCATCAGGAAGCGTATCCTCCGACTGTTCCGACACCTCTCTCCAATATCACTCTCGACACTGGATCACCTCCTTTCGCTATGTTTCGGGTAATCCAAAGGTGACACAGATTTTGTGTATGTCAAAAGAAATCACGCAACCGGCTGCGTCATCTTTCGGACGATGATGCGGAATGGCGCCAAAGCGAGCAGCGCCAGCGTCAGTTTGACCATCCAGTCGGCCACCGCCAGGCTGACCCACAGCGGCGCTACCGGCCCCCATCCCAGCAGCGGGATCGTCTCATTGGCCCAGGAAACGTCGTTGCCCGGCTCCATCCAGACCAGCGCAGCCGAAAACGCGATGGAGAAAAAGAGCGCGGTATCGACCACCGAGCCGACAAGGGTTGAGCCCAGGGGCGCCTTCCACCAGCGCTGGTCGCGCAGTCGGTCGAAGATGGCGACGTTGAGCAGTTGCGCGATCAGGAAGGCGGAACCCGAGGCGATGGCGATGCGCAGCGTGACCAGCGGGCCGAATTCGCCGATGATCTGCGAACCGACAAGCGAGGCCGCGACGCCGGTGGCGAAGCCGACCCAGACGACGCGCCGCGCGGCCGATGGCCCGTAGACGCGGTTCATCACGTCATTGACCAGAAAGGCCAGCGGATAGGTCAGCGCACCCCAGGTGAGGAAATCGCCGAGTAGGAATTGGACGAGGATATTGGAGGCCACCACGATGGCCGCCATGGCAAGAATGCCGGGCAGGTAGGTGCGGGTCATGTCATGTTCCGTTTTGGCAAGGTAGTCGGAGACTTGGCCGCCGATACCCGTTTGCATCGGCGACGCGCCCGGCTAGCGCAGGTTGCGCGCTGTTGCAAGCCGGGTCAGGGGGCGCTGCCCCCGTCGGCTGCGCCGACTCCCCCGGGATATTTGTGGACAGGCGATGGGGCGGGGGTATCCCGGGGTCAGAGCGGGCTTGCCACGAACGCAGGCATCGGCGTGCCGGCGGCGCGGGCAGACAGGAAGGCGCGGGCGGTATCCAGCGCCTCGCGGATGGTGACATCCATGTCCAGGTAGCGATAGGTGCCCAGCCTGCCCATGAAGGTCACGCCCCGCTCGGCCCGGGCTCGGGTCACATACTCGGCCAGCAGGTTTTTTTCCTGCGCCAGGCGGATGGGGTAGTAGGGGATGTCATCGGGGCCGCAGGCGCGCGGGAATTCGCGGTAGAGCACGCTTTGAGCGTGATCCTCCCAGGGCGCGAAATGCTTGTGCTCGGTGATGCGGGTGAAGGGCACATCGGCATCGGGCCAGTTCATTACCGCGCAGCCCTGCCAGTCGCCCGGTGCCGTGAAGCGTTCGAAATCAAGCGTGCGATAGCCCAGCCGCCCGGCATCATGGCCGAACCAGGCATCCAGCGGGCCGGACCAGAAGACATGGTCATGGGCGCGCGCCTCGGCCGGGGTGACGGCATGGTTCAGGCACAGCGTGATGCCGGGATGATCCAGGATGCGTGCCACCATCGCCGAATAGCCCTGTTCCGGCATGCCCTGGAAGCGGTGGAAGAAGTAGTTGTCGTCATAGCTGAAGCGCATCGGCAGCCGTTTTAGGATCGACGCCGGCAGGTCGGTTGCCGCGCAACCCCATTGCTTTTCCGTATAGCCACGGAAAAACGCCTCATAAAGCGTGCGGCCCATCAGATGCAGCGCCTGTTCCTCGAAGTTGCGCGGCACGTCCGGCCCGGGTTCGGCCTGATCGGCGATGAAGGCGCGTGCCTCTTCCGGGCGCAGGGCGCGGCCGAAAAACTGGTTGATGGTCAGCAGGTTGATCGGCATCGCATGCACCCGCCCGCCGACCGTGGCGCGAACCTGATGGCGATAGGGCATGAAGGTTGCGAAGCGGTTCACATAGTCCCAGACCTCGGCATCGTCGGTGTGAAAGATGTGGGGGCCGTAGACATGCACCATCACGCCGGTCTGCGGGCAGCGTTCGGTGTGGCAATTGCCGGCGACATGGGGGCGAGCATCGGCCACGGTAACGCGAAACCCGGCCTGGGCCAATGCGCGCCCCGCCACGGCGCCGGAAAGGCCCGCGCCGACCATCAGGATATGTTCGCCCATCGGCCCCCGCTTCGGCTTTCACATTACTGTGGTAGCAGAGCGGCGCGGCGATTCAAGCCCGGCGAATACGCAATGGCGCGTGGAAGCTGGCGCTGGTGCATTGTGAAGGCGTGAAAATACCGCTAGGCGGTTTGCGACAATTTTATGACAGGAACGCGCCCTTTCGCGCGGCGAGACGACAGCCATGGTCACCCAACCCGAACCCAACGCCCGCGCCATCAAGACACTGGACAAGGATCTGGGCCGCATCAGCCTGATGGAGCAGGCGCTGCTGTTTACCGCCCGCCCGCTGGTCGGCCCCGGGATCGCGCTGGCCTTTCTGGCCATCGTGGGGCTGGCCGCTGTTGCGTTGATCGGGGCGCAGCCGGGTGCCTTCATCGTGGTTGTTGCAGCCGTGATCGGCGGCTACATGGCGCTGAATATCGGCGCCAACGATGTCGCCAACAACATGGGCCCGGCCGTGGGCGCGCGGGCGATCACGCTGGGCGGCGCGCTGGTGGTGGCGGCGATCTGCGAGACGGCGGGCGCGCTGCTGGCCGGGGGCGATGTGGTGGGAACGGTGTCGCGCGGGATCATCGCGCCGGAATCGGTGGCTGCGCCGCAGGTCTTCATCTGGGCGATGATGGCGGCGCTGCTGGCCGGGGCGCTGTGGATCAACCTTGCCACCTGGATCGGCGCGCCGGTATCGATCACGCATTCCATCGTCGGCGGCGTGATGGGCGCAGGTATCGCCGCTGCCGGTTTCGCGGCCGTGAACTGGCCGATGATGGGGCGGATCGCCGCCAGTTGGGTGATCTCGCCGGTGATGGGGGGCGTGATCGCCGCCCTTTTCCTGGCCGTGATCCACAACCGAATCATCTACCGCGCGGACAAGATCGCCGCCGCCCGGGTCTGGGTGCCGGTGCTGATCGGCGTCATGGGCGGGGTCTTCGCCTGCTACATGGCGCTGAAGGGGCTGTCGCGGCTGGTCAGCTTCTCGCTGGGCGAATCGCTGCTGATCGGCATTGCGGTGGGCGTGCCGCTGGCGCTGCTCATGCGCCCGGTGATCCGGCGTCAGGCGCGCGGACTGGAAAACCGCAACAAGTCGCTGAAACTGCTTTTCGCCATCCCGCTGGTGTTTTCCGCGGCACTGCTGTCCTTTGCGCATGGGGCCAATGACGTGGCCAATGCGGTGGGTCCGCTCGCCGCGATCGTCCATGCCGTGCAGGAAGGCGCGGCGGCCGATGCCGTGACCATCCCGCTATGGGTGATGGTGATCGGCGCGCTGGGCCTGTCCATCGGGCTGATCCTGTTCGGGCCCAAGCTGATCCATCTGGTGGGGTCCGAAATCACCCGGCTGAACGCGATGCGCGCCTACTGCGTGGCGCTGGCGGCGGCAGTGGTGGTGATCATCGCCTCCTGGCTGGGACTGCCGGTCAGCACCACGCATATCGCCATCGGTGGCGTGTTCGGCGTGGGGTTCTTCCGCGAATGGTATCACGAGAAGATCCTGCGCGAGAACCGCAGCCTGGATGCCCTGCCGGTGGAAGAACGTACCCGGCGAAAGGTGGTGCGCCGTGCGCATATCCTGACCATCCTGGCGGCCTGGGTGGTAACGGTGCCAGCGGCGGCGGTCCTTTCGGCCGGGCTTTTCCTGGTCTTCATGGCGCTGGGCGGGGCAGGCTGAGCCGCCTCACGCCTCCGGCGCCCGGCCGCCCCGGCGCATCGCGGCGCGGAAATCCGACAGGCGGAAGGCGCCGATCAGCGCGCCCAGGCCGAAATAGCTGACCGCACCCAGAACGATCAGCGCCAGAAGACCCAGCACCCGGCCCGGCCCCTCCAGCATCGGCGCCAGCGCCTGCGCGCCGAACCAGAGGCACAGGCCCATCGCGGCAGAGGCGAGAAGCATCCGCCAGAACCGGTCGCGCATGCGGGCATCGGGCCGCGCTGCCGCGCCCATCGGCCGGGCGCCGCGCCACAATTGCCAGACCATCGCCCAGGCGGCGATGGTGGTGCCCCAGGCGGCCGCGATGAAGCCGATGAAGGGCATCAACCCCACGGCGATCACGGCATTCACCACCATCGAGACCAGCGCATAGCGGAACGGGCTGCGCGTATCCTCGCGGGCAAAGTAAAGCGGCTGCAGCACCTTGTGCAGCACGAAAGCGGGCAGGCCCAGGCCATAGACGGCCAGCGCCAGCGCGGTGTTGGCCGTGTCTTCGGCGGTGAAGGCGCCGCGTTCGAACAGCACATGGATGATCGGCTGGGCCACCACGGCCAGCGCCACCGCGGCGGGCAGGGTCAGGGCCAGGGCGAATTCCATGCCGCGGCTGAAAGCATCGCGCGCGCCCGCCGCGTCATCCTGCCGCAACCGGCGCGACAGTTCCGGCAGCAGCACCACCCCCACGGCAATGCCCACCACACCCAGCGGCAACTGATAAAGACGGTCGGCATAGGAGAGCCAAGAAATCGCGTTCTCGGTGAAACTCGCCACCTGCCGGCCGACGATCAGGTTGATCTGCACCACGCCGCCGGCCAGAATCGCGGGGCCGGCGATGATGAACAGCCGCTTCAGCTCCGGCGTCAGCCGGGGGCGGCGGAACCGTAGCCGGAAGCCCGCGCGCCGAACCGCCAACCAGACCACGGCCAGCTGCGCCACGCCGCCCACCGGCACCGCCCAAGCCAGCACCAGCCCCATCGGCCAGCCCATTGCGGCACCCATCAGCAGGGCGGCGATGAATGTCGCGTTCAACAGCACCGGCGCGGCCGCGGCCGCCCAGAACCGCCCGGTCGCGTTCAACATGCCCGAAATCAGCGCGGTCAGGGAAACGAACAGGATATAGGGAAAGGCGATGCGGCCAAAGACAACCGCCAGATCAAAGCGTTCGTCCCCGGCAAACCCTGCCGCCATGGCATAGACCAGCACCGGCATCGCCGCCATCGCCAGCATGGAAAAGACGATCAGCAGCGAGGCCATGAACCAGTAGGCATCGCGGGCGAAATCCTCGGCCTCGCCCTGCGCACCGGCCAGCTTCTTGGTGAACAGCGGCACGAAGGCGGCGTTGAACGCGCCCTCGGCAAAAAAGCGGCGGAACATGTTGGGCAGAGAAAACGCCACGAAGAACGCATCCGCCACGCCGCCCGCACCCAGATAGCGCGCCATCAGCACATCGCGGACAAAGCCCAGCACGCGGCTGGCCAGCGTCCAGCCGCCAACGGTGGCGAAACTGCGCATCAGCCGGATCGGGGTCATCTTGGAAAGGCCCGCCTCTTCATTTTGCCGACAATACTCTGGGGGGAGTCGGCGCCAGCCGACGGGGGGCAAAGCCCCCCTTCCCGCTTACCAACTATCCCGTGACCGCACGTTGCGCCCCATCCTCGATGGCCTGGCGCAATTTCTTCTCAAGTGCCTCCTGCCGCACCTTTGCATGCAACTTCAGCCCGAACATGTCCTTGACGTAAAAGGTATCCACCACCTGCACGCCATAGGTGGCAATCACCGCGCTGGCGATCGAGATATGCGCCTCGGCCAGGGTGCGGGCCAGATCGTGCAACAGGCCGGGCCGGTCGCGGGTATCGACCTCGATGATCGTGTAGATGTCGGAGCCGTCGTTGTCGAAGGTGATCGACGTCGATACCTGAAAGCGCCGCTCGCGCTTGCGGACCTTGTCGCGCTCCTTCAGCGCTTCCGAGGCCACCACCTCGCCGGCAAAGGTCCGCTCGATCATGCGGCGCAGCTTCGGCAGGCGCGCGGTCTCGTAGGGGCGCCCCTCGGTATCCTGGATCCAGAAGACCGCGGTGGCGAAGCCGTCGCGCGAGGTATAGGTGCGCGCGTCCACGATATTGGCGCCGACAAGTGCCAGCGCGCCCGCCAGACGGGCAAAGATACCCGGATGGTCGGCCAGCGCGAAACAGGCGCGGGTGGCGTCGCGCGCGTCATCGGGGTGCAGGTCGATGCGGATCTCGTCATCGCCGATCCCGCGCAGCAGATGCGCAAAGGCCACATGCGCCGGCGTGGACAGGCCCTGCCAGTAGGGGCCGTAATGGCGCTGCGTCTCGGTGCGCAGATCGGCGCGCGGCCAGTCGGTCAATGCCTCGCGCAGGGCGCGCTTGGCCTCGCTTTCGCGCTTGGAACGGCTCAGCGCCTCCATGCCGTTGTCCAGCGCATCGGTGGTTTCGCGGTACAGCTGGCGCAGCAGCATTGCCTTCCAGTTGTTCCAGGTCCCCGGCCCCACGCCGCGGATGTCGCAAACCGTCAACACCGTCAGCAGGTCCAGCCGTTTCCTGGTCTGCACCGCGCGGGCGAAATCGCGCACCGTGCGCGGGTCGCCGATATCGCGTTTCTGCGCCGTGTCCGACATCAGCAGGTGGTGGCGCACCAACCATTCCACCGTCTCGCATTCCTCCGCGCTCAGCCGCAGCCGGGGCGCAACCTTTCGGGCGATCTGCGCGCCCAGCACCGAATGATCCTCTGGCCGCCCCTTGCCGATATCGTGCAGAAGCAGCGCCACATACAGGACCTTGCGGTTCACCCCCTCGGCCAGGATGCGCGAAGCGATGGGCAGCTCTTCGACCAGTTCCTCCCGTTCGATCTGCGCCAGCGTGCTGATGCACTGGATGATATGTTCGTCCACCGTGTAGTGATGGTAGACGTTGAACTGCATCATCGCCACGATGGGCTCGAATTCCGGGATGAAGGCGCCCAGCGCGCCAAGCTCGTTCATACGCCGCAGCGCGCGTTCCGGATTGCCGTGTTTCAGCAGCAGATCAAGGAAGATGCGCACCGCCTCGGGGTCCTCGCGCATCGCGCCGTCGATACGGTGCAGGTTGCCGGCGATCAGGCGCATCGCGTCCGGGTGCAGCAGAAGCCCGGTGCGCAGCCCTTCCTCGAAGATGCGCAGCAGGTTCAGCGGGTCCTGCAGGAAGATAGCCGGGTCGGCGATATTCAGGCGGTTCAGGTCCACCCGGTAGCCCGGGCGCGCGCGGCGGCGGCGGCGGAACAGCCGCATCAGGTCCGGCGCGCGCTTCACATGCCGGGCCTCCAGCGCCACAAGGAAGATGCGCGTCAGCTCCCCCACCTGCGTGGCGTGGCGGAAATAGGCCTGCATGAAATGCTCGACCGCACGCCGCCCGCCCTGATCGGCAAAGCCCATCCGGTCGGCGACCTCGGGCTGCATGTCAAAGCTGAGCTGGTCCATCGCGCGCCCGGTGATGTGGTGCAGGTGGCAGCGCACGGCCCACAGGAAGGTCTCGGCGGCGCGAAAGCTCTGGTATTCATCGGCGGTAAAAAACCCCAGGCCCACCAGGTCGGCGGCCTGATCGACCTCGTGGATGTATTTGGCGATCCAGTAGAGCGTCTGCAGGTCGCGCAGGCCGCCCTTGCCCTCTTTCATGTTGGGCTCCAGCATGTAGCGCTGACCGCCCTGCCGTGTGTGTCGGCGCGCGCGTTCGGCAAGCTTCGCCTCGACGAACTCGCTGGCCGTGTTGCGGAACAGATCGCTGCGCAGGCGGTCGGTCAGATCGCCGGCCAGGGCCTCGTCGCCAGCCAGATAGCGGTGCTCCAGCAGCGCGGTGCGGATGGTGTAATCCTCGCGGCCCAGGCGCAGGCAGTCGTCGATGGTCCGGCTGGCATGGCCCACCTTCAACTTCATGTCCCACAGCATGTAGAGCGTGCATTCGATCACGCTTTCGGTCCAGCCGGTGACCTTCCATGGCGTGAGGAAAAGCAGGTCCACATCCGAAAACGGCGCCATCTCTGCCCGGCCGTAGCCGCCCACGGCCAAAACGGCGATGCGTTCGCCGCTGGTGGGGTTGGGGTTCGGATGCAGGCGGGTCATCGCCAGGTTCAGCGCGGCCGTGACAACTACATCGGTCAGCCACGTCTGCGCGCGGACAAAGGCGCGGGCGTCACGCGGCGCAGCCGTCAGCGCCTCGCGCAGCGTGTGGTTCGCGGCCTTCAGGGTTGCCGCCAGCACCGCGACGGCGGCCTCGCGCCCCTCGCGGCCCGTGCCGGCTTCGGCCAGGGCGGCCTCCAACCTTGCGTCCAGGGCGGGCAGGTCCACCAGCGCCTCTGTCGGACAGATCAGCCGGCCGTTCGGTGCCGGCGGCCCGGCCAGGCACGACATCGCGGGATCAGGCGATGCGGTCTGCAGCACGGTCAAGACACGGTGCCCCTATCAAGAGCCGGCACCCGCAAAGGCGCGGGGCGCGGGGTCCAGGATGACCACCTCGTTGTCCTGAATGGTGGCCACGGCCAGACCACGTTCGTTGCTGCCGTCGCTGCGCAGCCGGAATACCCCGCCGACCCCCACGAAACCCGAAGCCTGGGTCAGCGCCTCGACCGAGAACGCATCCGTCCGGCCCGTGCCCAGCAACGCGCCGATCGCGGCGATGCCGTCATAGCCCAGCCCCGCTATGGCATGCGGGTTCCGGCCATTGGCGGCGTTATAGCGCTCTTCGAAGCGGCGCGTGACAGTGGGGTCGGGCAGCGCGAACCAGCCGCCCTGCAGCCCGCGCAGTTCCAGCGTTGCGGGCGGAATGTCCCAGCGGGTCAGCCCCATGAACTGAAACCGCGGCGGCGCCACGCGGTTTTCCGGCAAAAGCTGCGCCAGGATCGGCAGCGCCCCGGCCGAATTCGCCGTGAACAGGATGGTCTGCGCACCCGAGGACCGCGCCGTCGATGCGATGGAGGGCAGCGCGTCGACGATGCCCTGCTGCGAGAACGCATAGCGCTCGGTGGCCACGATCACCCCGGCGCCCGCCCGTGCGGCGGCGCGGTTGATGGCGGCTTCCGCCGCGGCGCCGTCACTGGTGCGTTCCGAGACGACCATCACCTGGCCCCGCCCCTCGGCCGCAGCATGAGCCAGCAGCCGGCTGGCGGTGTTTTCGAATGTGTGGCCCAGCACAAAAATATTGCCGCCGGCGATTTCGGTATTGTTGGAAAAGCTCAGCACATTGATGCCGCGATCGGCGACAGCGGCCCCGGCGGCGCGCGCCTCGCCGGAAAAGACGGGGCCCAGGATGATCCGCGCACCCTCGTCCACGGCCGTGCGCGCGGCGGTAGCGGCGCGATCGGCATTGCCGCCGGTCTCATAGACGCGCAGGTCGATCTGCACGCCGCTCAGGTCGGCTACGGCCATGCGGGCGGCGTTCTCAAGGCTGTCGGCCAGGGCCTGCCGCCCGGCATCGCCAGAGCCGCCCGGCACAAGAAGCGCCACCTGTACCGGCGCCGCGGCATCGACGCGCGGCGAGGCCGGCGCGAATCCGATCGGGTCACAGGCCGACAGCAGCGCGACCGCGCCAAGGGCGGGCAGCGCGCCCAGAAGGCGCCGGCGATGCAGGGGGGCGGGGCGAGATGACATGACAGCTCCTCGGCGTCTTTTGTGGATCACCGGTTGCGGTGATGCCGAATGCGCGAAACAGTACGCAACCGGGTCCCCGAAGTAAACGCATGAGCAGAGGATACGATGCCCAGAAGGCGCCTCGGGCGGGAAACCGCCCCGACCGACACCGCCGGCCCGCAAGCAGGCGCCGCACAAGACAGCCTGCCGGACAGCGAGTCAAGCAGCGCGCGGGCACTGCCTGCCGGGCTTTACCTTCTGGCAACACCAATCGGTGCCGCGCGCGACATCACGCTGCGTGCGCTTGATATCCTGGCCCAGGCCGATGTGCTGGCGGCCGAGGACACCCGCAGCCTGCGTCGCTTGATGGACCTTCATGGTATCGCGCTGCGGGGGCGCCTGCTTCTGGCCTATCACGACCATAACGGCCCCCGGGCCCGCCCGCGCCTGATGGCGGCCCTGGCCGAGGGGCAGTCGGTCGCCTACGCCAGCGAAGCGGGCACACCGATGGTTGCAGACCCGGGATACCGCCTTGTCGGAGACGCCGCCGCAGCCGGCCACCGGGTCACCGCGGCGCCGGGGGCATCGGCCGCGCTGGCCGCGCTTTGCGTGGCGGGACTGCCCAGCGACCGCTTCTGCTTCCTGGGCTTTCCACCCAGCCAGAAATCCGCAAGACGGCGCTTCGCCGCCGAGATCGCGACGATCCCGGCGACGCTGATCCTGTATGAATCACCAAGGCGTGTTAGGGAATCGTTAGCTGATCTGGCCGATACTCTGGGAGAGGAAAGACAGGGCGCGCTATGCAGGGAACTGACGAAACGCCACGAAGAGGTGATCAGGGGCAGCCTAGGGCAGCTTCGGGATCAGGTGGCGGAACGGGAATTGCGCGGTGAAATCGTTCTGGTTTTGCAACGAGGGACGCTGCCCGCCGACGACCCGGAGGAGATTGATCGCGCCCTGGTGGATGGCATGAAGACCATGAGCTTGCGGGAGGCGGCAGATCACGTCGCCCGAACCCGGGCGCTGCCACGCCGTGAGGTTTATCAACGGGCACTGACGTTGCGCGATCGCGACGCAGAGTAACCCGGCAAAGAGGCTGTGACGATGACGGGCCAGCTATCTTACTGTGCAGGCGTTGCGGCCGAGCAACAGGTATCCACGCGATACCGCGACCGGGGCGCAGAGATCGTCGCCATGCGGTGGCGGGGGCGCGGTGGCGAACTGGACATCATCGTCCGCGAGGGGGCGACGACCGTCTTTGTCGAGGTGAAAAAAAGTCGCAGTCACACGCAGGCCGCGCATCGGCTCAGCCAGCGGCAAATTGCCAGGCTTTACGACGCGGCCGGCGAGTACCTGGGCGGACAGCCTGGCGGGCTGAACAGCACGGCACGCTTCGATGTCGCATTGGTGGACGGGATGGGGCGGATCGAGATCATCGAGAACGCGCTTTGCGCGTGAGCATGGTGCAGGGTTCGGGCAACGCCGATTGCATCGGCTGACCTGGTAGGGCATGCAGAGGGGTGATGACCCATCCCGGCCAGTCAGGAGCCCTCATGACGCTGCATGTCGCTTTTCAGATGGACCCCATAGAGACGGTCGATATCGACGCCGACAGCACCTTCAGGCTGGCCGAAGAGGCACAGAAGCGGGGCCATTCGCTTTGGGTATATACCCCGGACAGGCTTGCCTGGGATCATGGCGCGGTCGTCGCGCAGGCGCGCCCGCTCACGGTTCGGCGTCGCAGGGGCGATCACGCCGAACTGGGCAGCGAGCAGCGCATCGATCTGAAAACACTCGATGTGGTCTGGCTGCGGCAGGACCCGCCCTTTGACATGAGCTACATCACCACGACGCATCTGCTTGATCTGGTCAAGCCGGACACACTGGTGGTCAATGACCCCTTCTGGGTTCGCAACCATCCCGAAAAGCTGTTGGTCCTGCAATTCCCGGACCTGACGCCGCCGACGATGATCGCGCGCAGCCTGTCCGACATTCGCGCCTTCAAGGAACGTCATGGCGACATCATCCTGAAACCGCTTTACGGCAACGGCGGTGCAGGGGTCTTCCGGCTGGATGCGTCCGACCGCAACCTTGCCTCGCTGCACGAGATGTTCACCGGCTTCTCGCGCGAGCCCCTGATCGCGCAGAAGTATCTGCCCGCCGTCACCAATGGCGACAAGCGAGTGATACTGGTCGATGGCGAACCGGTGGGCGCGATCAACCGCGTGCCGGCGGCCGGCGAGACGCGGTCCAACATGCATGTCGGCGGGAGGCCGGAGAAAGTTGGCCTGACCGCGCGCGATCTGGAAATATGCGCCGCGATCGGCCCGCTGCTGCGTGAACGTGGGCAGATTTTCGTCGGGATCGACATCATCGGCGACTGGCTGACCGAGATCAACCTGACCTCACCCACCGGCATCCAGGAAATGGAGCGTTTCGACGGCACCAATGTCGCCGGCCGCATCTGGGACGTGATCGAGGCGCGCTGCGCGGCCGGGTGAACAGCGCGCAACTGCTGTGCCAAGGCTCTGTCACGATCACGCCGCTTCGTCTGCCTCCGTCGGCCTGTCACGCAGCGGCCTGCTTGCCCGAAACCAGCCGGAAGCTCAGCGCCTCGGCGATATGCGGCATGCGCACGGTTTCACTGCCGTCGAGATCGGCAATCGTGCGCGCCACGCGCAGGATACGGTGATAGCCACGCGCGCTGAGGCTGAAACGCTCTGCCGCGCGGCTCAGGATCAAGGCACCTTCGGAATCGGGTGTGGCGATCTCGGTCAGGATGGCGCCCTCGGCATCGGCATTGACGCGCACCCCCTCAAGACTGGCAAAGCGCCTTGCCTGGCGGTCGCGCGCGCCTGTGACCCGCTCTGCAACGCTGGCCGAACTTTCGCCCGCCGCCGCCGTCTCCAGGTCCTGCCAGGCGACCGGCGGCACCTCTACCCGCAGGTCGAACCTGTCCAGCAGCGGGCCGGATATGCGGCCAAGATAATCCTCGCCGCATTGGGGTGCCCGGGCGCAGGCGCGCGCGGGTTCGGCCAGGTAGCCGCATTTGCAGGGGTTGGCCGCCGCCACCAACAGAAACCGGCAGGGATAGCGCACATGCGCATTGGCCCGGGCCACCACCACCTCGCCCGTCTCGATCGGCTGGCGCAGGGTTTCCAGAACGGTGCGGGGGAATTCCGGAAACTCGTCCATGAACAGCACGCCGTTGTGCGCGAGGCTGATTTCGCCCGGTTTCGCCCCGCGCCCGCCGCCGGTGATCGCAGCCACCGAGGCCGTGTGATGCGGCTCTCTGAACGGGCGCTGGCGCGAGATGCCGCCCTCGTCCAGCAGCCCCGCCAGCGATTGGATCATCGAGGTTTCCAGCGCCTCGGCCGGGCTGAGCGGTGGCAGGATGCCGGGCATGCGCGCCGCCAGCATCGACTTGCCGGAGCCGGGTGAGCCGGTCATGAACAGGTGATGCCGGCCCGCTGCCGCTATCTCCAGCGCCCGGCGCGCGCGCTCCTGGCCCTTTACATCGGCCAGATCGCGCAGCCCCTCATGCGCCATGACCTCGCCCGGCGCGGCGCGGCGCAGCGGCGCCTGGCCGGTCAGATGGCGGATTGCGTCGATCAGCGAGCCGGGGGCAAAGACATCGGCCGCGCCCACCCAGGCGGCTTCCGGGCCGCAGCCGCGCGGGCACAGCAGCATGCGGCTTTCCTCGGCCGCCGTCATCGCCGCCGGCAGCGCGCCGACCACAGGCACCAGCGCACCGTCCAGTGACAACTCGCCCAAAGAGATGGTGCGCGCCAATTCCTCGGCCGGGACAATCTCCAGCGCCGCCAGCAGGGCCAGTGCGATCGGCAGGTCGAAATGCGAGCCCTCTTTCGGCAGGTCCGCGGGCGACAGGTTCACCGTGATGCGCTTTGGTGGCAGGGCGATCGACAACGACGAAAGCGCAGCGCGCACCCTCTCGCGCGCCTCGGACACGGCCTTGTCCGGCAGGCCGACAACCTGAAAACTGGGCAACCCCGGTGACAGGACGCACTGCACCTCGACCGGGCGCGCCCTGATCCCTTCGAACGCGACTGTCCGCGCGCTTGCCAGCATGTGCCATCCCCACCAAACCCGGCACCAACCTTGCGCGTCATGGTTAGAAAATGGTTAACGCGCGCCGGCATGGCCCGGCAACGCAAAAGGGGCACCGGTTTGACCGACGCCCCTTTACCCGTTTGGCCTATAAAGGGTGAACGGTTACTCGATGATCTTTGCGACGACGCCGGCCCCGACGGTGCGGCCGCCCTCGCGGATGGCGAAGCGCAGCTTCTCTTCCATCGCGATGGGCGCGATCAGCTCGACCTCGAACTTCAGGTT
>SKHK01000095.1 GCA_007117005.1 Paracoccaceae bacterium | reverse complement strand
CCCGGCTGCGCCTTGCCCGCCGGACCGAGGCGCCGGCGGGGCCGGTCGATGTGCAGGCCATGGGCGTGCCGGTGCTGCCGGCGCAGACCTCGGGGGGGTGGGGCTGATGCGCTCGGTGTTTTTTGCCCTGACGGCGCTGGGGGTGATGCTGCTGGCGGTCTGGGCCTATCACGAAAACCACGCCACCCAGCAGGCGCGCGCCGAACAGCGCGCGATAGAGCGTGAAATCAATGCCTTGCGCGCCAATATCGCCATGCAACGCGCCGAATGGGCCTATCTGAACCGGCCAGAAAGGCTGCGCGCGCTGGTCGACATGAACTTCACCCGTCTGAACCTGCTGCCCATGACGGTCGAACAGTTCGGCCGGATCGACGAGATCGTCTATCCCGAACGCCCGCATGGCCAGGACGCCGAAACGCCGCCGGCGCTGGGCGCATTCGGCCTGTCGCCCGAAGGCATCGCGCATACCGCCGCCGATCCCGCAACAGCCCCCGATACCGAAGCAGACGCGCCATGATCCGTATCCCGCTGCGCCCCCTTGCCCGCATCCTTCCGGCCCGTGACCGTGGCCAGGACACAACCGCCATCGAGCGCGAGCATCTGGCCCTGCGCCACCAGCAGGTGCAGGATCGTGCCCGCCGCCGTGGTGAAAGGCGGCTTTTGTTCATGGCGACGCTGTTCTTTGCCGGTTTCGCGCTGATCGGCGTGCGCATGGCCGTGATGGCCGCCAGCCCCCCGCCAGAGGTCACGCCCTGGCGGGGCGAACAGATCGACGCCTTTCGCGCCGATATCACCGACCGCGCCGGCCGCATCCTGGCCACCAACCTGCGCACCAACGCGCTTTATGCCGAACTGCGCCACATGGTCGATGGCGAGCGCGCGGCGCATGAATTGGCCCGTATCTTTCCGGACCTTGACGCCGACGGGCTAGCCCGCCGCCTGACCGACCCCAGCACCCGTTTCCTGTGGATCCGCCCGCGCCTGTCGCCGGAACAGGTGCAGGCGGTGCATGATATCGGCGAGCCGGGCCTGCTGTTCGGCCCCCGCGCGATGCGGCTTTACCCCAATGGCCGGCTGGCCGCGCATATCCTGGGCGGGGCCGGCTTTGGCACGCAGGGCGTCTCTGCGGCCGAGATCGTGGGCACCGCGGGCATCGAGCACCGCCTGAACGCCGAATTGCGCGACCCCGCGCGCGAGGGACGGCCACTGGCGCTGTCGCTGGATCTGTCCGTGCAGGCGGTGGTCGAAGAGGTGCTGTCGGGCGGCATGACCATGCTGAACGCCCGTGCGGCGGCGGCCGTGGTGATGGATGCCCATTCGGGCGAGATCGTGGCCATGGCCTCGATGCCGGATTTCGACCCCAACAGCCGGCCCGCCCTGCCCGCCGGCACAGACCCCACCTACAGCCCGCTTTTCAACCACGCGGTGCAGGGGTCTTATGAACTGGGCTCGGTGATGAAGGCCTTTACCGTGGCCCAGGCGCTGGAGCGCGGGCTGGTCGGCCCGCAAACCATGATCGACACCCGCGGCCCGCTGCGCGTGTCGCGCTTTTCCATCACCGATTACCGCTCTCGCGGGCCGCGGCAAAGCGTGGCGGATGTGTTCATCTATTCCTCGAACATCGGCACCGCGCGGCTGGCGCAGATGATCGGCGCCGAGGAACAGCGCGCCTTCCTGCAATCCTTTGGCCTGCTGGAGCCCAGCCCCGTCGAACTGGCCGAGGCCCGCCGCGTGCGGCCGCAATTCTCCGAGCGCTGGACCGAACTGTCGGCGATGACCATCTCTTACGGCCACGGGTTGACCACCAGCCCGGTGATGCTGGCGTCGGCCTATGCGGCGCTGGTGAACGGCGGCACGCGGGTCGAGCCCACGCTGCTGCGCCGGCCGGACCCGGTGCCGGGCGAGCGGCTGATCTCGGAACAGA
This sequence comes from Paracoccaceae bacterium, assembly GCA_007117005.1. Lineage (GTDB taxonomy): Bacteria > Pseudomonadota > Alphaproteobacteria > Rhodobacterales > Rhodobacteraceae > Pararhodobacter. The sequence goes on along the minus strand of SKHK01000095.1, from coordinate 2,434 downwards.
CCTCGGCCACGATGCGGGCGCTGATGCGGGCCGTGGTCGCGGGCGGCACGGCCTCGCTGGCCGAGGTGCCGGGCGTCCTGCCCGGCGGCAAGACCGGCACGGCGGACAAGCCCAACCCCGCGGGCGGCTATTATTCCGGCCGGGTCAGGGCCACCTTTGCCGGCGCGTTTCCGATGAATGACCCGCGCTATGTGATCGTCGTCATGCTGGACGAGCCCGAAGACACCACCGGGCCGGAACCGCGCCGCACCGCCGGCTGGACCGCGGCGCCGGTCACGGGCGAGATCGTGCGCCGCATCGCGCCGCTGCTGGGCGTGCGCCCGCAGGACGGGCTGGACATTGAAGCGGCGTTGCTGACGCGCTAAAGCCTCGGCCACCCGCCGGGGCGCGCTGATTGCCACGCCGCCGGGCCTGGGGGCAAGGATCGTGCGCAAGGGTGGCGCGCAAGGATGGGGCGGGCGATGACAGGGCAGACACGCGGGCTTGCACAGCTGGGCCTGACCGCGCGGCGCGGCAAGGCGGATGTGGCGATCACCGATCTGGTGCTGGACAGCCGCGCCGTGACCCCCGGCGCGCTGTTTGCAGCCCTGCCCGGTACGCGCTGGCACGGCGCCGAATTCATCCCCTTCGCGCTACGCATGCGCGCCGGCGCCGTGCTGACCGATGCCGAAGGCGCCGAGATCGCGGCCGAGGCACTGGCCGCCCATCCCGACACCGCCCTTGTGGTGGCCGAGGACGCGCGCGCCGCGCTGGCCATGGCCGCGGCGCTGTGGTTCGGCGCCCAGCCCGGTTGCACGGTGGCGGTCACGGGCACCAATGGCAAGACCTCGGTCGCCAGCTTCGCGCGCCAGATCTGGGCGGCGCTGGGCGCGGGCGCGATCAATGTCGGCACCACCGGGATAGAGGGCGCGTGGGAGGCCCCGCTGGCCCATACCACCCCCGATGCCGTGACCCTGCACCGCCTGCTGGCCGAGGCCGCGCGCGCCGGCATCACCCATGCCGCGATGGAGGCCTCCAGCCACGGGCTGGACCAGCGCCGGCTGGACGGGGTGGCGCTGGCGGCGGCCGGGTTCAGCAACCTCAGCCAGGACCATCTGGATTATCATCCTGATATGGAAAGCTATTTCGCAGCCAAGGCCGGGCTGTTCACCCGCCTGCTACCAGAGGACGCGCCGGCGGTGGTGAACACCGATTGCCCCTATGGCGCGCGACTGGCCGGGATGCTGGGCGGTATGAAGGGTGCGCGCCCGGTGCTGCGTGTGGGCACGGGCGATGACTGCGATCTGCGTATTCTGGCCCAGCGGTTCGAGGCCCATGGCCAGCATTTGCGTTTTTCCCATCGCGGCGCGGTGCATCAGGTGCATCTGCCGCTGGTGGGCGGCTTTCAGGCCGCCAATGCGCTGCTGGCGCTGGGTCTGGTGCTGGCCAGCGGGCCCGATGATGCCGACCGCGCCGGGCAGGCCGTGGCGGCGCTGCCGCGGCTGCAGGGTGTGCGCGGGCGGATGCAGCTTGCCGGCACGCGCGCCAATGGCGCCCCCGTCTTTGTCGATTACGCCCACACGCCCGCCGCGCTGGAAACCGCGCTGCAGGCCCTGCGCCCGCATGTCATGGGCCGGCTGATCGTCGTTTTCGGTGCCGGCGGCGACCGTGACCGGGGCAAGCGCCCGCTGATGGGCAAGGCCGCGGCGGACCATGCCGATGTTGTATATGTGACAGACGACAACCCCAGATCCGAGGATCCGGCCGCTATCAGGGTTGAAATATTGAAAGCCTGCCCAGAGGCGAACGAGGTCGGCGACCGCGCCGAGGCGATCTTGCGTGGGGTGGATGCGGCGCTGCCGGGCGATGCGGTGCTGATTGCGGGCAAGGGGCACGAGCAGGGCCAGACGGTGGGCGGCACGGTCTATCCCTTTGACGATGTCGAACAGGCCAGCGTGGCGATCGAGGCCCTGGACCGGAGGCGCAGATGACCGCGCAGTTGACCCCGCAGATGACCCCATTGTGGACGGCCGATCAGATCGCGCAGGCCACTGGCGGCCGGGCCACCGCGCCCTTTGCCGCGCAGGGCATCTCCATCGACACGCGCAGCCTGCAGCCGGGCGATCTGTTCATCGCGCTGACCGCGGCGCGTGACGGGCATGATTTCCTGGCCGATGCCTTCGCCAGGGGCGCGGCGGGCGCGCTGGTCTCGCGCATCCCCGATGGGGTCACCGGCCCCTGCGTGGTGGTCGCGGATGTGATGGCCGGCCTGACCGCGCTGGGCGCCGCGGGCCGGGCGCGCACGCGGGCGCGGGTGATCGGTGTCACGGGTTCTGTCGGCAAGACCTCGACCAAGGAAATGCTGCGCGCGATGCTGGACGGCTTCGGCACCGTGCATGCCGCGCAGGCCAGTTTCAACAACCACTGGGGCGTGCCGATCACGCTGGCGGCGATG
>SKHK01000294.1 GCA_007117005.1 Paracoccaceae bacterium | reverse complement strand
CATTGTAGTCAGACCAGTTGGTGGTGCGGTAGCGGGCGGGCTTGGGCTTGCTCATGACACCCGTCTAACCGCATGGATTCGTGATGTGAATCCTTCACGGTGAGAGTTCTGCAACAATGCCAGCCCTTTGTCACGGAACCCGCACCGCCTGGAACGCCTTGGGGCGGGTCGATTACGGGCGCAAGAGCAGCGAGCAAGGCAACATCCAGTTCCGCCGGTCGCTCTATTTCGTCGAAAGCCTGCGCGCAGGCCAGGTGATCACGGCGCGCGCTGTCCGTTCGGTGCGCCCCGGTTTTGGCCTTGCGCCGAAACACCTGGATCGCATCATCGGTTGCAAGGTCAAACGCGACGTGGAGAAGAACATGCCCGTCAGGCCCGAGGATCTGGACCTGACGCTGGATTGACCTGACGCTGGATCGACCTGACCAGGGGATGCCGCGCAAGACCCAAAGACCCTGACCCGGCCTTGATGGCAAGACAGCGTTCCAGCGCAGGGGCCATGTCAGCGACACCTTGCAAGGTGCCGCAGTCAAACGGTTTCATGGCTTGCGGCCTTGGGGCGTTTGCGGGATTACAGAATGCCAAGGACGATCACCCAGGGCGTATCGCACCGATCGGGCCCGCGCCCGTGAAGGGGGGCTTGTGCAGGGGCGCCTTGTTTCTGCCGCCCCTTGCGTCAGCCCCTTGCATCACGTGCCTGGGGCCTCGTCCTCCTTGCGTAGCCGGAAGCGCTGGATCTTGCCGGTCGCCGTTTTCGGCAGCGCCTTGGTGAAGATCACGCGGCGGGGGTATTTGTACGGCGCGATGCTCGCCTTCACATGGTCCTGCAGCCGCTTGGTGGCCTCTGCCCCCGGGTCCACCCCGTCACGCAGGACCACATGCGCCTCGACGATCATGCCGCGCTCTTCATCCGGCGCGCCGGTGACGGCACTTTCCAGCACATCCGCATGCGCCAGCAGCGCCGCCTCTACCTCTGGCCCGGCGATATTGTAGCCCGAGGAAACGATCATGTCATCGGATCGCGCGGCAAAATGGAAATAGCCCTTCTCGTCGCGCCAGAAACTGTCGCCGGTCAGGTTCCAGCCGTCCCGCACATAGACCTGCTGACGTTCGGGGTCGGCCATGTAGCGGCAGCCGATGGGGCCGCGCACGGCCAGCCGGCCGACCTCGCCATCGGGCAGGTCCTGCATGTCTTCGCTGACGATCTTTGCCTGATAGCCGGTAACGGGGCGGCCGGTGCAGGCGGGAAAGCTGTCGCCGAAGCGGTTGGTGATGAAGATATGCAGCATCTCGGTGGCGCCGATCCCGTCCAGCATCGGCTTGCCGGTCTTTGCCATCCATTCCTCATAGACCGGGCCGGGCAGGGTTTCACCTGCACTGACGGCGGCGCGCAGGCTGGACAGATCCGCGCCCTCGTCCATCGCTTTCAGCATGACACGGTAGGCTGTGGGGGCGGTGAAACAGACCGTGGCGCGGTATTTCTGGATGATCTCGATCATGTTGGGCGGCGAGGCGTTTTCCAGCAGGCAGGCGGCCGCGCCGAACCGCAGCGGAAACACCGCCAGCCCGCCCAGACCAAAGGTAAAGGCCAGGGGCGGCGAGCCCACGAACACATCCTGCGGGGTGACGTTCAGCACCTCTTTCGCATAAGCGTCAGCGATGATCAGGATATCACGGTGAAAATGCATCGTGGCCTTTGGCGCGCCGGTGGTGCCGCTGGTAAAGCCCAGCAGCGCCACATCATCGCGGCCCGTTTTCACCGCCTCGAAGGCCACGGGCTTCATCAGTGCCGCGCGGTCCAGTTCGGCGTCGAAATTGGCGGTGCCGTCAAAGGCCACCACCACCTTCAGATAATCGCTGTCCTTGGCGCAGGCGGCCAGTTCGTCCATGATCCGCGTATCGCACAGCGCGTGGCTGATCTGCGCCTTGTCGACGATGGCGGCCAGTTCGCCCGCGCGCAGCATCGGCATGGTGTTGACGACCACCGCGCCGGCCTTGGTGGCGGCCAGCCAGCAGGCGACCATGGCGGGGTTGTTCGCCGAGCGGATCATCACCCGGTTGCCCGGCTTCACCCCGTAATCCGAGACCAGCGCATTGGCGATGCGGTTGGTCCAGTCGGCCAGTTCCTTGTAGGTGCGCACGCGGCCATTGCCGATCAGTGCGATATGGTCGCCAAAGCCCCGTTCGACCATCCGGTCAGTCAGTTCCACCGCGGCGTTCAGATGTTCGGGATAGTCGAAGCCATCGAGCTTCAGCAGCGGCCACAGATCTGCGGGCGGCAGGTTGTCGCGGGTGAAGGTGTCGACATGCGCGCTGGGTCCCAGCATGGTCATCTCCCTGTTGTCTCGCGGATTTTTGCCACGTCAGCCCGGGATCACCGCTGTCGCCTCGATCTCGACCTTGGCGCGGTCCTCTATCAGGGCCGTGACCTGCACCATCGCCATGGCAGGAAAGTTCTTGCCCAGATGCTTTCGATAGACCGCGCCCATCTCCTTCAGGCTGGCCAGATAGGCCTGCTTGTCGGTGATATACCAGGTCAGCCGCACCAGATGCTCCGGTCCCGCGCCAGCCTCGGCCAGCACGGCGACGATATTGGCCAGCGCCTGATCGACCTGGCCCAGAAAGTCATCGGTCTCGAATTCCTGCTGCGCATTCCAGCCGATCAGCCCGCCCAGAAAAACCATCCGGCCCGTGGCGGCCACGCCGCAGGCATAGCCCGGTGTGGGTTTCCAGTTCTTCGGATGCAGTATCTCGTGCACGCTCATGCCGCGCCCCCCTTTGACAATTCGTTTTCCAATCTTTCCCGCAGCCTTTCGGGCCAGGGTTCTGCCCGGCCTGTCCCGCCGATCCAGACCATCCTTTGCTGTGCCTCCACCCGCGTCACGCCATCGCCGACCGCCCGGTGGCGCAGATCGACAGAGCTTCGGCCGATCCGCTCTACCCATGATGAAAACCGGATCACCTCGCCCAGACGCGAGGGCGCGCGGAAATCGATGTTCAGATGCGCCGTCGGCACGCCCATCCGGTCTTCCATCACGATGCGTTCGAACGGATAATCCAGCCGGTCACGGAAAAAATTCTCGGCCATCGAATTGATCATCTCGAAATAGCGCGGGAAAAAGACAATCCCGGCCGGGTCGCAATGGTTGAACTCGATGCGGATGTCGCGGCTGTAGATCATGCGCCCATCACCTGCCGGGCAATCACCACCTTCTGCACATCCGTCGCGCCCTCATAGATGCGCAAGGCCCGGATCTCACGATAAAGGCTTTCGACGATCATCCCCTTGCGCACTCCGTCGCCGCCGAACAGCTGCACAGCGCTGTCGATGACCTGCTGCGCCGTCTCCGTCGCATGCAGCTTGGCCATCGCGGCCTCGCGCGTGATGCGGGGCGCGCCCATGTCCCGCGTCCACGCGGCGCGGTAGATCAAGAGCGCCGAGGCATCGACCCCCAGCGCCATCTCGGCGATATGGGCCTGCACCATCTGAAGCTGGCCCAGCGGCGCGCCGAAACGCTGGCGGGTCTGCACATGGGCCATCGCCTCGTCCAGCGCGCGGCGGGCGAAGCCCAGCGCGGCGGCCCCCACAGTCGAACGGAACACATCCAGCACCGCCATCGCCTGCTTGAAGCCCGCACCGCCCTGGCCGATCAGGGCGCTGTCGGGCAGGAAGACGTCGTTGAGCCTGAAATGCGCCAGCGGGTGCGGGGCGATCACCTCCAGCCGTTCCAGTATCTCGAAGCCCTCAACCGTCGCCGGCATCAGAAACGCCGACAGCCCCCGCGCGCCCGGTGCCTCGCCGCTGCGGGCGAAGATCACATAGACATCGGCGATGCCGCCGTTGGAGATCCAGGTCTTCTCGCCGTTCAGCTTCCAGCCGCCGGGCACCTTTTCGGCCGTCATGGTGGAATTGGCGACGTCAGAGCCGCTTTCCGGCTCGGTCAGCGCAAAGGCCGAGATCGCCTTTCCGGCCCGCGTTTTCGAAAGCCATTCCCGGTGTTCGGGGCTGCCGAACAGGCTGACAGTGCCCATCCCCAACCCCTGCATGGCAAAGGCGAAATCGGCCAGCCCATCATGGCGGGCCAATGTCTCGCGCGCCAGACACAGCATGCGCAGGTCGAAAGCCTGCCCCTCATCCACGCCGGTGGGCTTCAGAAAGCCCGCGGCGCCCAGATCCGCCACCAGCTTCCGGCAGGCCGCATCGGTATCCGAATGATCCACCGGCAGGTTCGCCGCGCACCACTGATCCAGCGCCTCTGCCCATTCCCGGTGCCGTTCCTCGAAGAACGGCCATTCCAGAAAACTCCTGTCGGTCATGTCTCATCTTGCTCCAAATACTCGCGGGGGTGTCCAGAGGGGGCGTGCACGCCTCCT
>SKHK01000136.1 GCA_007117005.1 Paracoccaceae bacterium | reverse complement strand
GGCACCGGGCGCCGACCAGATCATCGCCTCCAACAGTTTCGCCATCAAGGCCATGGTCGAGGCCGAGGGCGCAGAGGCCCGTCTTCTGCCCATCGCGCGCGACAGCGCCGGGCATCTGCGCATGGTGCTGGAGATGGCGCGGGGCGCCGATGTGATCGTCACCATCGGCGGCGCCTCGGTCGGCGATCATGACCTGGTGGCGCCGGTCACGGCGGAACTGGGCGCCACGCGGTCCTTTTACAAGATCGCCATGCGGCCGGGCAAACCGCTGATGGCGGGGCGGCTGTTCGATGCGCTGATGCTGGGACTGCCGGGCAACCCGGTGTCGGCCATCGTCACGGCGCGGCTGTTCCTGATCCCGGCGCTGCGCGCGCTGCAGGGGCTGGGCGCCCTGCCCCCGGCGACGCTGTCGGCGCGGCTGGCCTGCGCCCTGCCCGCCAACGGCCCACGCGCCCATTACATGCGCGCCACGCTGGAACCGGAGGGGCTGATCCGCCCCTTCGACAGCCAGGACAGTTCGCTGCTGGGCATCCTGACGCGCGCCGATGCGCTGCTGATCCGCCCGGTGGGCGACGGGCCCCGGCAGGCCGGTGAAACGGTGCGCTATCTGGGTCTGTAAGGGCGGCCAGTTTCAAGGGCGGCCGCGCTGGCGTCAGACCGGGGCAGAGATCACTGCAACGCCGGCTGCCCGCATCTGTTCATGCGCCGCGGCCAGCGAGCCGTCCAGATCGATCGCCCGGCACAGATCGGCGCGCAGGGTGACGTCAAAGCCCAGCCGCACGGCATCCAGCGCCGACCAGGCGACGCAGAAATCGGTGGCCAGCCCCACCAGCGTCAGATGCTGCACATCGCGTTCGCGCAGATAGCCGGCCAGCCCGGTGGCGGTGCGCTTGTCATTTTCGAAAAACGCCGAATAGCTGTCCAGCGCGGGGCGAAACCCCTTGCGGATGACCAGTTGCGCGCGCTCCACTTGCAGGTCCGCATGAAAGGCCGCGCCGGGGCTGCCCTGCACGCAGTGATCCGGCCACAGCACCTGCGGGCCATAGGGCATGTCGATCACGCCGAAAGCCGTGCCGCCGGGGTGCTGGCTGGCGAAACTGGCGTGATCTGCCGGGTGCCAGTCCTGGGTCAGGACAACGGTGGGGAAATCGGCCATCAGCGCGTTGACCCCGGGCACGATTTCATCGCCGCCGGCCACGGCCAGCGCACCGCCGGGGCAGAAATCGTTCTGGATGTCGATGACGATCAGCGCCCCGGTCAAGTCCTGCATTCCGCCCTCGTCAGCTTTCCACGCCGCAGGTTAGGCCCCGCCACGGCGCCCGGTCAAGCGTGGCCTGCATGCGGCATGTCACCCTGCACCGCATCCTGCCCTTGCAGGGCGAGACTCTCCTCGCGCCCGGCCAGCATCGCCAGCGCCTGTTGCAGCGCGCGGGCCTGTTCCGGCCCCAGACGGTCCAGCATCGCGGCCTCCTGCGCATGGGCGACGCGGCGCAGGCGGTCACGCTTTCGCGCGCCCAGCACAGACAGCACCAGATGCACCTGGCGTTGATCCTCGGTCGATATCTGGCGCTGCACCAGCCCGTCGGCCACCATGCGGTCCACCATCTTGGTCAGCGTCGGCGGCGCCAGCAGCACCAGATCGGCCAGCCGGCCCATGGTCATCGCCTGTTCGCCGGCAATCGCCTCCATGATGCGCCAGGCTTCGACCTGAACGCCCTCTTCCTTCAGGCCGCGCGCCAGTTCCTGATGCACGGCACGGTGCGCCGCGGCCAGCGCATAGGCCAGATAGCCGGTCACCCCTGCATCATTGCTGCTCATGTTGCGCACTCCGTCGCTGCGAGGCCCGATTTTATTTGACGTGGAAAGGAATTTCAATTCACGTTACGAAAGGTAACGGCAGATTGTCCGGTGAAAACCCCGGTGGAACCCCAGGTGAACGCCATATCCGGCCTGTCACCCGCCATGGGCCAGCCCGCAGGGCGCGGCGCGGAGAGCTTTCCGCGCATGATTGCGCATGCCGGTGATGACCGGCTGCTTTCACCCCGCACGGCGTTTCGCGTGGCGCTGGCGATTCCGATGTGTGGCGGCGCAGGGCTGTGGGCGCCGTCCTGCATCGCCGCTGCGCAACTGGCCACCGAAGAGATCAACCGCGCGCGCGGCATCCGCGATCGGCCGGTGGAACTGATCATGATCGACAGCGCGGTCGAGGCCGCAGCCCCGGTCGATGCGCTGGTCAACGCGCTTATCGACCTCGGCGCCATCGATGCCATCGTCGGCATGCATATCAGCGCCGTGCGCCAGCGCCTGGCCAAGATCGTGCAGGCGCGCGTGCCCTATGTCTACACGCCGCTCTACGAGGGCGGCGAGCGCACGCCCGGCATCTTTGCCATAGGCGAGACCCCGCCCGAGCAACTGGCCCCCGCGCTGGACCGGCTGCAGGCGCGATACCGCCCGCGCCGCTGGGCGATGGTAGGCAATGACTACGTCTGGCCCCACAGTTCGCATTACTTTGCGCGCCAGCATCTGCGCCGGCTAGGCGCGGAACTGGTCCATGAACGCTACCTGCCCTTCGGCACCGCCAGCATGGAGGAAGAGGTCGAGGCGATGGCCCGCGCGCGCCCCGATGCGCTGCTTCTGTCGCTGGTGGGGCAGGATGCGGTCAGCTTCAACCGGGCCTTCGGGGCGGCGGGGCTGGACCGGCGCATGATCCGGCTGTGCTGCGCGGTCGAGGAAAACGGCCTTCTGGCGATCGGCACTGACAACCTGAAGCGGCTCTTCTCGGCCGCGGCCTATTTCGGCGCGCTGGCCACCGACGCCAATGCCGCCTTTAGGGAATCCTATCACGGCTTTCACGGCGACAACGCGCCAATGCTGAACGCGCTGGGCCAGTCCACCTATGAGGGGCTGCATTTCCTGCGTGCGCTGATGGAGACCGGCACCGATGAATGGCGCGGCTGGACCGGTGCGCAGGCGGGGCGGGTGGCCCATCGCTCGGCCCGCTGGCAGGCATCGGGCGATGCCAGCCGCGAACGGCCCATCTTCCTGGCCCGGGCGGACGGGCTGATGTTCCACATCGAGGAACGGCTGTAGGCGCGCAAGCTACCGGGGAAATGGCCGCGGGAGCGGCCATGAGATTTTATTTGAAACAGAAAAAAAATACTTGAAATGGAAATCTGTTTGCGACTAGCCTTACCCTCGAAAGCCCGTGCAGCAGACGCGGGCCATGACAGGAGGCTGCCGTGCTCTGGTTCCTTGGCATCGTCATTCTGGTCGTCGCCGTGCTGTTCGGGCTTTGGCTCTTGCAGCGTTTTTACGCCAAGGCCAGCCGTGAGACCGCGCTGGTGCGCACGGGCCTTGGCGGTCAGCGCGTGGTGCTCGATGGCGGCTGCCTGGCCCTGCCGATCGTGCATCAGGTACAGCGCGTCACCATGGCCACGCTGGCCTTTCGGTTCGCCCGCATGGGCGCCGAGGCGCTGCTGACCGGCGACCGGCTGCGCGCCGATGTGGAAATGGCGTTCGAACTGCGGGTCACGCCCAGCCGCGAGGGGGTGGCCACCGCCGCGCAGGCGCTGGGCGGCCGGATCGCGCGCGGCGGCGAGGCGGTGGAGGCGCTTTTCACCGCCCCCATCATCGCCGCCATGCAGAACGCCGCCGCCAGCCGCACGCTGGACCGTATCCACCTGGACCGCGCCGGTTTCGCGGCCGAGGTCACGGCCGAGGTGGCCGCGCATGCCGAAAAGCTGGGCCTGACGCTGGTCGGCTCGGCGCTGGTCAGCGTCGATCAGGCCGATTTCGCGCGGCTTAACGAAAACAACGCCTTCAACGCCGAAGGCATGCGCAAACTGGCGCAGCTGGTGGCCGAGCAACGCAAGGAACGGGTCCGGATCGAGACCGAGGCCGATCTGGTGGTGCGCGAGACGCAGCTTGCCCAGACCCAGCGCCGGCTGGACATCGACCGCGCCGCGCGCGAGGCCGAGATCGCCCAGCGCGAGCATCTGCGCCGGCTGGAGGCCGAGGCCGAGAGCACCTCGCGCGTGCAGGCAGCGACGGCCGAACAGGCGGCCGAGGCCGCGCGCATCGCCAAGGAACAGCAGATCAAGGCCGCGCAGGTGGCCAGCGACGAAGCGCTGCGCCGGCGCGAGATGGCGGCGGTGCAGGCGCTGGAAGAGGAGAAACTGGCGCAGGAGGCCGCGCTGGCGCGCAAGCGCGCCGAAACCGCCGAGGCAAAGGCCGCCGAGGAGGCCGCGCGCGCGCAGGTCCTGCTGGCCGCCGAGGCCGTGCAGGCCCAGAAAGAACGCGCGGTGTCCGAGCGCGAGCGCGAGATGGCGCTGTTGCGCCAGAACCGCGAGGCCGCGCTGATGGCCGCCCGCGCCGAGGCCGAG
>SKHK01000238.1 GCA_007117005.1 Paracoccaceae bacterium | reverse complement strand
GGGTCGGACAAGCGTGCCCGCTTGCCGCCTGAGGCGAGGGACCCCTCCATCAGCCCATCGCCGAGCAGTGGCGAGGGACCCCTCCACAGGCCCACCGCCGCCCACCGGCTTGCGCGCCGGCCCCTCGCAGCGTAGCGTGACTTTCTTTCCATGCAAACTATTTTCGACTAGGCTTGCGCCGCATGATGCGCAGGCTGCAAACAGTGATCATACCTTGGCGCGATGCTGACGTGATCCGCCCGTGAAGGACGACAAGACAGGAGAGCATGCATGAACCGACCGGAACCGATTTCGATTCAGGACGTCGATTACGGCGGGCTCGAACAGGCAACCGGCTTTCTGCTGCGTCTGGCGCAGTTGCGGGTATTCGCACATTTCTACACCGTGCTCGATCATCACGACCTGCGGCTGGGCGCAATGTCGGCGCTCATCCTTATCGGGCGCAATCCGGGCATCAGACATGGCATCCTGGCCGATGCATTGTCGATAAAGCTTGCCCATACAACGAAAATGCTGAAGGGGCTCGAGGCAAAAGGGCTGATCGTGCGCCACCAGCCAGCCTATGACCGGCGCTCGATCGAGTTACGCCTGACCGATGCAGGCGAGGCATTGATGCGCGATGTGCAACGCCAGATCGCCCTGCACGAGGAGCTGTCGGTGGCCGGCCTGACCGAGCGCGAACGTCAGCAGCTAAAGCGACTGTTGCGCAAGTTTACCGGCGTGCCCGCCTACCCGCCGCGGCGCGAAACACACGCACCAATCGCCGAGGCCGACCGCGGCGAAGGGATCGACTAGGCGCCCAAAGACAAACGGGATCGGCGTCGTCACGCTTGACTGGTAGCGGCTGAAACTGTTTACTCGTGTACAGTTTTGGTGCGTCCCGGGAGGAGAATGTGCCGCCACAGCCGGCCTTGCCCGGCGCGTGGCTCAACATACCGGGGAGCGGGCCTTTCGACATGGAACACGGCGTCGAACCGGCCCGGCAAGCGTAGGGAGGCAGAACCATGGCCAGCGGTTTCGGTTCACGGCCCGGCGGCATGGGTCCATGGTTCGCGCGCTGAGCGCCGCGGCCGAGCGGCTGGCCCAGTGGCTGGCACTGGTCGGCGCAATCGGCATCTTGCTGATGATGGTGCATGTCGGTGCCGATATCCTGTCGCGCAACCTGATGGGCCGGCCAATCCCGGCAACCAACGAGATCGTCTCGCGCTACTATATGGTGCTCATCGGCTTCCTGCCGCTGGCATGGGTCGAGCAGCGCCGCGGCATGGTGGCAGTCGAAGTGCTTGAATGGGTGCTTGGGCCGCGCGGGCGGCGGGTCTCTGACCTGCTGGTGGCCCTGATCGCCTGTGGCATCTATGCCGCGCTGGCCTGGATCACCTGGCAGACGGCCCTTTCGAACTGGCGCAGCGGTTCCTTCGTGGTCGTGCTCAATTTCCGCCTGCCGGTCTGGCCCACCTATTTCCTGTTGCCGGTGGGGCTGGCGCTGGCTGCGATTGTAACCCTGGTGCGCGCGCTCGAGGTGCTGACCGGCCACACCCCCTCACCCCGGGGCACCGGGCCGGAGGCAGACCGATGAGTGTCGAGACCGGGTTCATCGGCGCGGGTGTCCTGCTGGTGCTGCTTATCCTGCGCATGCCGGTGGCCCTGGCGCTGATCGCGGTTTCCTTTGGCGGGATCGCCGCACTGATCGGCGTGCGCCCGGCATTGGGGGTGATGGCCAACACGCCCTACAGCTTCACCGCCAGCTGGACGCTGAGCGCGGTGCCGATGTTTCTTCTGATGGGTTTTGTCGCCTATCACGCCCGCCTGACCTCGGGCCTGTTCGATGCCGCAAAGACCCTTCTGCGCCGCCTGCCCGGCGCACTGGCGATCAGTTCGATCTTCGCCTGTTCGGGTTTCGCCGCGGTCTGCGGCTCGTCGCTGGCGACGGCCGCGTCGATGGGGCGCATCGCCATCCCCGAAATGATCCGCGCCGGCTATGCGCCCAGCATCGCCACCGGCGCCATCGCCGCCGGCGGTACCATTGGCGCGCTGATCCCGCCCTCGATCCTGATGATCGTCTATGGCGTCTTTGCCGAAACCTCGATCACGCGGGTCTTCCTGGGCGGCGTCAGCATCGGGTTGATGACGGCGCTGGCATACAGCATTGTCGTGCTGGTCATGGCATGGCTGCGCCCTGACGTCGTGCCGCGCCGCCCCATTGAGGATGAAACCCTCAGTGCCGGCGAGGCGCTCAAGCGCACCTGGCCGGTGCTGCTGCTTATCATCGTTGTTTTCGGCGGGCTGTTTTCCGGGCTGTTCACGGCCACTGAAGCCGGCGCCGTGGGCGCGATCGGCGCGATCGGCTGCGCCTTGCTTGTCGGCCGGCTGAACCGTGAGGTGATGCGCAAGGCGTTGCTGGAGACGCTGATGACCTCGGCCTCGCTGTTCATCATCGGCGTCGGCGCGGCAATGTTCACGCGGTTTCTGGGCATCACCGGGCTGTCAGGCTTTATCGCAGGACAGGTCAGCGGTGCCGAGCTGGGCTACTGGCACCTGATGCTGATCATCGTGCTGGTCTATGTCTTTCTGGGCATGTTCATGGAACCCTTCGGCGCGATGCTGATAACCCTGCCCGTGTTCCTGCCGATTCTGGGCGCGGAACAGATCAGCCTGATCTGGTTCGGTGTGGTGGTGGTCAAGCTGCTGGAGATCGGCATGATCACGCCGCCGGTGGGGTTGAACGTGTTCGTCATCCGCAACGTGGCGCAGCGCCATGCCAGCCTGATGCAGATATTCAAGGGCGTGACCCCGTTCCTGGCCGCCGATCTGGTGGTGCTGGCCGCGGTGCTGGCCTTTCCCGGGCTTGTGCTGTTCCTGCCCGGGCTCTTCTAGCACATCGCTGAAAATCCTGCCTCGACAGCGTGCATGAACTGCGTAACCTGGTAGCGTCCCGCTGCAGGCTGAACACGTCACTTCGCACCCCGAACAGCGCCGCTGCAGTGCGCCTGTTCTGTACTGATCCCGCCGGAGTGAGGGTGCTGCCCCAACAGCGCGGGCAGGTCTCCCCGCGCCCCGGCGGACTCGGCATACCCTGCTTACGCACCAGAACAAAGTGCGAGCAAAAGCGGTTTGCTGACAACGCCTGGTGCGACATGATCTTTCATGAGACGAAAGCGGTTGACAGTTCTGTTAATGAATCGTTAACAAACCCTATAGTTGCGTGTGGAGATTATGATGCCGATTCTGCGTATTAGTTACTTCGCAGTCGTTATTTTATGTGTCGGTATCTCGGTTTACCTGACTTATTTTGGCTTCGAGCGTACGTTCCGCGAGCTAACGCTCGCTTTTACCGCGATTATCGGCCTTCTTTTGTTTGCGGCGGATTTCCTGATTCAACGAAATCGCGAAAATGGATATCCAATTCTTCCTGGAATACTTTTGTTTTTCATTGCTGCGACTTTCAGCAGCCTCAGCAATTTCAATTACCTGTATACGAACTTCATGACCCGTGATGTGACTGTGTCAACGATGCGGGAGCAATACGCCGTTTTCCGTGAAGACCTTCAGACAACCCGTGCGCGGCTGGGTGAAACAAGGGCCGTCACTGAAGGTGCATCGTTGCGCAGCCGGGTGGAAAACGAGCTGGAACAGATGTGGCGGCAAATGACCGACCCATCGCGTCCCGGATGCGGCGAACGTTGCGAAGACCATATCCAGACCCTCACGGCGCTCCTTGGCACGCCGGTTACCGATCTGGTGCGCCCGGGCCCGTCTGCCACGCAGCAAGAGATGCGTGTTTTCTTTGAAACGTTTCGCGGACTGGTACTTGCTGCGATGGGTACTCGTGCCGACAACCAGAGGTATCAGGATCTGACCGGGCTTCAACGATACATCGATGAGCGTCTGCGGTTTTTCGGTACCGCCGAGGATGCAATAGATGAAGGGGCCGGGCTGGAGCGGATTGCGGTCCTTTCCGAGGAGAGCCGCGAGATCGAGCGTCGCGCCAATGCGCTCCTCTCTGCTGAGCGCGCAGTGACCCACAGGCCCATAGACCCCACGCTTGGCCGCCTGGGCGAGATCGTCTTCAGCCTGAAGAACGCTTTCGTCGAAGTGCCTAACCGTGGCGCCACCATAATGGCGGCCGTCCTGGCGGTAGTCGTGGACATAATCCCTGTTATCTTTGCGCTTTTGGTCTTCAGGCCCGGTGAAATGGCGCCGACGACGAAGCGCCGTAGCACCGATGTTTTCAGCTAGTACAGGGATCGTGCCCGCATGAGTTCCAATGAAAAGCCTGGCGCCGATGTGCGCGGTTTCAGTGAGGCCCCATCGCCCTTTCTGCGTAAGCCTTCGGCCTTCGATGCAGACAACGAAGACCGCATCACAGAGATCGATCACTCTGCCGAGTTGCGCGGTAGACAGCCGCGTGACGCAGAGCCCAAGCGTTCACACAACCTTACCGCTTTCACGGCCGAACACGCGGCCGAAAAGACAGGGCCGGTGATCATTCCGTTCGGCCTGCCCGGATCGGGCAAAACCACATTTCTTGCCACCTTGTTCAAGCTTCTCACCGAAGCACGCTCTTTGAAATCGGAAGTCATCATCCCCGAGCGCGAGAGCGTTTCCAACTATGCCGGGCAGGCAATGCTGAACGAGTGGAGCGACCTGCTGACTGTCGGGCGTCTTTTCGATGCCACCCCGGCGGGCGAACACCATATTCGCGATGTCGAAATGCAGGTCACGCCGCTGGTCGGCCAGCGCCGGCCGTTGCGCTTTTCCATCGTCGAGGTTTCCGGAGAGGACCTGCGCAAGGTAGTGGTGCAGGCTGACAGCGAACCTAGCTTGCCGCAGTCGGTAGAGGCGCTGTTCACCAATCGATCGGTTCGTCCCTTGCTGATCCTGATGGTGCATCCAGAACGCAGTGGCAACGACAAGATGTTCGACAACCTGATGCTGTTCTTGCGCCAGCACGTAGATCCCGGCCGCCTGAAGGAAATGCCGATGCTGGTGCTGATCCCGAACCCCCGCCGGGCCATGGCAGAGCTGCACATGCGGCGCCCGGACCTGCAGATGCACAAGGTGCTCACGCCGGAATTGTGCCCGGAGTATCTGCGCGAATTCGCGCCTCGGACTTATGCCATCTTCTCGAACTGGACCAAGAGCCGGCGAGGTATCATGCCGTACCATGTCGGCACCATAGGCCGGTCCGAGCGGGATGGCCGTGAGCGGATCATGGTCTACGAGGACGAGCACGCAAAGCAGGTGTTCAAGTGGATATACACCCAGTTCACCGGTCGTAAGCTGGGGCAGTCCTGGTATTCCTCTTTCCTGAAACTGCTCGATGACTGAGCAGGCTGTGCAGGCGCCGCCTGCGGCCGGCGTCACGGGCGAGGCGGTCTTTTCGTCGTTCGACGGGTTGCTGGCCGAAGGCAACGGGGTCCTGGCCCCGCTGCGCCACTTCAGCGAAATCCTGGAGTTGCGTGGACAAGAGGTATTTGCCGCGCTGGAGGATGGCGGGCCGGATGCCTACGGTCTGTTTGTCCAGCCGTTTGATTTCGGCAGCGGCCCGCAATACCTGCTGGGTGTCGTGCAGCTCAACCGCGATCACCGCAATCGCCCTGCTGTGTTTGGCGCTGCGGTCAGCGTCAGTGGCCGGGACTGCGACCTTGAGGCGGCAGTCAACCACCTGATCAGGATAGTGGAAGGCTTCTACCACTTTCATGAAACGCAGTTTGTCCGCACGGAAGGGCATAGCGGCATCGGTTTTCTTGAGGCGCAGCGCGTTGCCGAAAGGCAAAGCCTGCTGCAGCCTGTTGCAAGCGCGTTCTACCGTATCGACCCGAAGATGAGTCCGGATCGCACCGTTCAGGGCCTGATGGCTGCCGTCGCTGTCGCTGATGCTGCGACGCGGGTTATCGCATTCCAGACAAATGCGGACGGTTTGTCGATATTCTCCGAAGCGTTGATCACCGACATCGAGATGCGACTTCAGCAGCAGGAGAGGGAAGCCCGGCTCCGCCGTCAGATAGCCAAGGCCCAGCGTCTTGAGCAGACCGAGGCCGCGCGGCGCAGCCGCCCCGGTGGGGACAGCGCACAGGCGGTTGCCCGGGGTGGCGTGCGCCGTCATCCCGATGACGATGGTTCCGATCTGGCAATGATGCTTGTAGGCGGCCTGGACGATATGGTGCAGGGCCTGCGCAGCATGGAGCAATCACTGCCTTTTTTTGCGGGCGAGGCTATTCACCTCGACCGTTCTCTGGGGCAGGCGCGCGCGACGGGCTACATCAGCCCGGAAGACACCCTCCGGCTGGTCGATCGTCTCTCGCAGGCTTTGGATTCCCTGTCCCGCGAGATACAGAGCAGGGAAAAGACATCGCTTCGCCAGAACAGCGCCGCCGCTGCCACGAATGCACCCGTCCTGAACTTTCGCCAGCGCAGTCTGCGCGGCACTGAAAGTGGTGGCCTGACAGGGTTGGTGCGGCGCCGTTACATCGAGCTGGGCGCCGCAGTTCTGGTTCTGTCGCTGGCGGCGCTGACGACCTATTTCTTTCTGTTGTTCCCGCAAGAGCGCGAGACCGACGCGATGGCAGAGCCAAGCCCGTCAGTCGCCCATGACGCGGAGGTTCCGACAGGCGCCGAGGACACAATGCGGCCGATCGATCTTTTCGAGGTTCCGGATGCCGAGACGCTGCCCGAGCCCTGGCAGGTTGCAGAACCGGACTCTGCGACACCGGGCATCCATGCCACACCCGAAGAAACTGAAAGTGATCCGTAACACCAACGGATCGAGGCCCGGCAGTGCTGGCGCGACCTCATGCAGGGGTGCCACACCAAGCCCGCGCCTTAGCGTCGTTCGATCCTGCCAAGGTGCTTCATGATACGCATTCTCTACCTCTTGCTCAGTGTCGTTCTGATGGCCGCGCCGCTCGGTGCAGACACCCGACCCTACCGCCCCACCATCCCGGGTTGGTCGCCGACGCAGTCGGCGGGACCCCTGAACGAGGCGTGGATCACGCTGAACGGTGTCACCCCGTTTCGGGTGGCGCGGCATGCGATGCTGGACCCGGACGATCAGCTGGTGATCGCCTATGCGATCGTGGATGAGGGCGGCGCGTTGGCGCGCCTGCCACGGCGCGACCTTGAGCAGCTGGCCTGGGCACTGGAGATGGCAATGGCCCCCGCTGTGCTGGGGGAACAATCGGTCCTTGAAGCGCTGGTCGACCTGGAAAACCGTTATACGGACGTGCTGATCCAGCACCATCGCATCCGCTACTGGACCGAGGTGCAGGAGATCGCCGTGGCTGCCGGTGTGTATGGTCTTGGCGCCTATTTCGGGGGGGTGGGCGCGTTGGTTGCGGCCGCTCCATCAATCCTGCACAATGAGGTGACCAACCAGTTGGCCAACTCTCCGCGCAATTTCGGGATGCTGTTCGCATCTTCCCTGATGCAGGCCGAGCAACGCACCTTGCAAGAGCAAAGCGACTGGATGGCGCGGCGCATTGGTGAACGGCGCGGCATGACTGCAGCCCATCCGTTGACCCTGACCGATGTTCAGGAAGCCTATGGCCGAGCCTTGCGGGTGATGACCTTCCTGCATCCAACCGCCGAGTATCTGGTATCTCTGCAAGACGAGCCAGGAATGTTTGCGACGTTTCAGAGACTGTTCAACCGAAGCGCCGGGGCAGCGCTGGCGCTGGCGCCGGGAGCCTCAGCCACGCGGGTGGGCGACCTGATCGCGGTGGGCAATCTGGTGGAGGCCATGGAACTGACGATCGACGGCTTTGTCGATTTCCGAGCCGAGATGGAGGCCAACCAGGCGATATTCGTGCAGGGGCTGGCCGGGGACGGGCGCCATCTGCCGGACGCCGCGCGCGATTGGGTGATGCTGAACGAGGTTGCCCTTGGCGAGCATGGTGGACACGCTGACGATGCTGATGATACCGCCACGCACGACGCCGGTGATGGCGCCGGTGATGGTTCCGGTGATGGCGCCGGTGCCGACAGGGCGGGTCCGGCCACCGCCACGGGGGGCTTCCGGGTCAGCGACGAGTCATTTCCCGTCGGGCAGGATTTCGACGTGCTTGCCGCGCGGCTTTTCGGGCAGGGTTATGGGCTGGCATCATGGGAAGACGTCGCAGCCAGCTATGCCCGGGAAGGCGGCGACTTCCTGCGGGCTGCCGGTCTGACCCCGCGCAACGAGGAAGGCCCGAGCAGCGCCGCGGTCAGCCGCAATGGCAGCCACGCGCGGCGCGGCGGATCGCGCCATTATTTCATCGCCTGGGGAGAGGTGCCACCCAGCTTCCTGGTCCATGACCGCGCAATGCACGGCAGCGTGCCGCTGAACCTTGGTTCATGGACCACGCCACAGCGGGTTCTGGCCCGGCGCACCGATGCCGACCCGGACGCTGCGCGGCGCGCTGGCGATGCCCACGCGATCCTGTTCCAATGCGACACAGCGGATGAAAAGCGCGTGGAGGTCGCGCATCTGGATGACATGCTGCGCTATCGTTTCATCGACCGGGCCAGCGGGCGGGTCGAACTGGAACTTCGGCAAGCCTTGGCTGCAACCGAAATCATGCTCCATGCTCGCGGCGCCTCGGTGATCTTTACCAACGCGCCGAACTTCGAATATCTGGTGGGGGGCACCTACCCCGGTCTGCGCGAGGATGGCGGCGCAGGCGTGACGGTCATGCGCGGCGGGACCACTGTTGACAGTCGCGATTGTATCGGCACGCCGGACCTCATGGGGCTGGTAGAGATTGCGCAGCGCCATGGCGGCGGCAGCGAGACCGCGCCTGAAGCCCCCGCCGATCATCGGCTGGTCACCCGCTCCGATCTGCAAGACGGCAACCTGCACGTTCGCGGCGCTGGCGCCGTGCAACTGCGCGATGGCGCCTGGCACACGGTGGCCAGCTGGTCTCGGATCGCCGAGAGATATGCGCGCGAGGGTGGCGACTTCCTGCGGGCCGCCGGGCTGGAGCCTGACGGGCGCACCCGCCTTGCGATCATCGATGGCGCGGGCTCGGACTATGGCGAATTCGTGACCCTGCTGGCCTGGGGTGCGGCGCCGTCGGACGGGGTTTTGTTCGAAACCGTGCACAGCCCCCATGAACGCGCAGCCTTGCATCGCTTCAGCAACTTTCCGAACGACGGTCCGATTCTGGTTCTGGCGCAGTCGTTGGGCAGCGCCGTGCCGGTTCAGGTGGTCACGGCCGCGCAACTGAACGTCCGAAGCGGGCCCGGGACGGAACACGCGGCCTCTGACGTCTTGCTGCTTGGCGAGCATATTCAGGCGCTGGAAAGCGAAAACGGCTGGGTAAGGATTGGCGACGCGCAATGGGTTTCGGGGCGTTTTCTGGCTGCACCAGACGACCAACGGATAATCCTGGGGCAAGGTGAGACCGAGATCGAGGGTTTTCACACCGCACTGAATTTCCGCGTTCTGCTGGAGGACCGCCGCATGCAGCGCGCTTTGCTGCAAATCGCCGTCGATGGCATGGAACCCACAATCCACATCATCGAAGGGATATCGGATCACGACAGCGGGCAGATCACCTTCATCACTGCTGCAAACGAGATGGGCGTGCGCCGGACCCTGCGTGTCACTGGCGATTGCCTGGCGCTGTTGCGCAGTGCCAGCACCCGCGGCGCGCGTGTATGCGCGCTTTCCGGCAGCTTGTCGGACGGTCGGCGAACCTATCTCGTCGGCGACTAGAATGGATGATCCTGGACTGCGCTGTAATTTAACGGCCGATATCGACTCACATCCAATCCACGCGGCGAAATCGGAGGTCTCCGACGTCAACAGCCAAGCGCGCAAGCAATTGATATTGTAGGCGCGGGATATCCGCTTTTTGCGGTTGCTTGTCACTGAGACCTGACCCGGCAACCACCAAATCTGTCACTAAGACCTGACCCATGTGCAACCTTCCTTGCCCCGGCTTGCAGCAGCTGAAAACCACTGTTGAGACCTGAGACCCGGTTATGGCCACACGCTGCGCCATCTGAGAGCTGCGCGCGCGGCCATAACCTGTCGGCAGCCCTTCCTCCCAACGTGCTATGGCGCGGAATACATCAGCGAAACGCTGAGAAAATGGGCTGAGAAGCACAAGATCACCATCCAGCACATCCAACCCGGCCAGCCGCGGCAGAACGCTTACGTCGAGCGCTACAACCGGACGGTTCGCCATGAATGGCTGGACCATTATATCATCGAAAGCATCGAGAAGGCACAGAATCAGGCCACGCAATGGCAATGGACTTGCAACAACGACCGCCCCAACGTGGGCATCGGCGGCTTCACACCCGCCCAGAAACTGAAAATGGCTGCGTAAGTTCTACGGTCGCGCCCCGTTAAAACGGGGAGGATTACCGGTGCACTAGCACCGGCTCGACCGCGATCATCGCCGCACCGCCGCACACGCGTTCCAGATAATAGCCCAGATGCCGGTCACCGGGCAGGCCGCCCTCGGCCATATTGGTGGTATGCGCGCCAAAGATAAGCCGGTTGCGCAGGGTCTTGTGGCGCAGGGTCAGCGGCCGGAAGACGCGGCGCAGGTCCAAGGGCTCAGATATCCTTCATCAGCCGCAGCGCATCATGGATGGCGGCATGGGTGTTGCGGGCGCTGACGGCATCGCCGATGCGGAACAGTTGAAACCGGCCCTTGGGGTTGCGGTTCAAGGACTGTGGCTGGCCTGCGATCAAGGCTTCATGATCCACCGCGCCGCCGTTCGCCGACAGCGGCTTGAGGGCGAAATACAGCTCCTCCAGCGGCATCGTGCCATAGTTCACTACCACCTGATCATGGTACTGATCACGGGTGAAATCGCTGTAATCGGTGCCGATGGTGGCGCGCAGGCGGTTGCCGTCGCGCGCCACATCCAGCAGGCGGCGGGTGACGGTGAAGGTCACGTCCTTGTCCTGCAGCGCGCGCATGTAGGGGACCAGGTTCATGCCCATGATCTCGGGCGCGAAGCTGCGGTCGGGGGTCATCACCTCGACCTGCGCGCCGGCATTTGCCGCCACTTCCGCCGCCATCAGGCCGGGGTGATCGCCCGCCTCGTCATAGACCAGCACGCGGCCCGCGGGCTTCACATCGCCCGCGATCATGTCCCAGGCGCTGATCACATGCGGGTTTTCCGTGCCGGACTCGAACAACTCCAGGTTGGGCAGCCCGCCGGTTGCGATGATCACCACATCGGGGCCCAGCGTGGTCACGTCCCCGGACTCGGCATAGGTGTTGAAATGAAAGACCACATCGCGCGCCGCGCATTGGGCCATGCGCCAGTCGATGATGCCGATCATCTCGCGCCGCCGGGGATTCTGGGCGGTCAGGCGGATCTGGCCGCCGGGGTCGGGCTGGGCCTCGAAGACGGTCACGTCATGCCCGCGCTCGGCGGCCACGCGCGCAGCTTCAAGCCCGGCCGGACCGGCCCCGACGACAACCACCCGCTTGCGCGCGTCAGCCGGCGTGATGACATGCGGCAGGGTCAGCTCACGGCCGGTGGCGGCGTTGTGGATGCACAAGGCTTCGCCCGCCTGATAGATCCGGTCCAGACAATAGGTGGCACCCACACAGGGGCGGATATCGTCCTCGCGCCCCTCGACGATCTTCTGCACGATATGCGGATCGGCCATATGCGCGCGGGTCATGCCGACCATGTCCAGCAGGCCCGAGGCCACGGCATGGCGCGCGGTGGCCACATCGGGGATGCGGGCTGCGTGAAAGACGGGCATGCCGGTGGCGGCTTTCACCGCGCCTGCAAAATCCAGATGCGGGGCGGATTTCATGCCCTGCACCGGGATCACATCGGTCATCGCCGGGTCGGTATGGATGCGCCCGCGAATGACATTCAGGAAATCGACCATCCCGCAAGCGGCGAGGCGTTTCGAGATTTCCAACCCTTCAGCCGCGTCGACCCCGCCTTTCGCCGCCTCATCCGCCGTGTAGCGCACGCCCACGATGAACCCGTCCCCCACCCGCGCGCGGATGGCGCGCAGCGTGTCCATCAGCAGCTGCATCCGGGTATCCAGGCTTTCGCCGCCATAAGGCCCGTCCAGATCATTGGTCAGCGGCGACCAGAACTGATCCAGCAGATGGCCGTAAACCTGCAATTCCACCCCGTCCATGCCGCCCGCCTGCATCCGTTCCGTGGCATCGGCAAAGTCGGTGATGATGCGCTCGATATCCCAATCCTCGGCCAGTTTGGGGAAAGCCCGGTGCGCCGGTTCGCGGTGCCTGCTGGACGAGACCGAGGGAAGCCAGTCGCCCTTGTTCCACCCCGTGCGCCGGCCCAGATGAGTAAGCTGGATCATCACCGCGCAACCGTGTTCGTGGCAGGCATCGGTCAGGGCGCGGATATGGGGGACAACCTCGTCCTTCCATGCGAGGATGTTGTTGAACACCGGCGGGCTGTCGCGCGACACGGCGGCGGAACCGGCGGTCATCGCCAGCGCCACCCCGGCCTTTGCGCGCTCTGCGTGATAGGCGACATAGCGCGCCTTCGGCATCCCGTCCTCTGGGTAGGCCGGCTCATGCGCGGTGGTCATGATCCGGTTGCGCAGGGTCAGATGTTTCAACTGATAGGGCTGAAGCAGCGGATCGTTCGACATGGGTCCCCCATAAAGCAATTTCAGAAAAAGTTGACGACTTTTTCGGTTCGAAATTGCGACAACAAGAACGGTTAACGCCGAAAGGCGTTAATACCACGCATCGGGCATTTCGGCCTTCTTTCGGGCCACGAAATCACTCAGCGCCTCGGCCACACCCGCATCCATGGGCGGCGGCTCATACCGCGCCAACACGTCCTTCCAGCGCTGGTTGGCGCGCGCGCTCGCGTCCACACTGCCGGTTTCTACCCATGTTTCATAGGTGCGATCGTCGTTGAAACCGCTGTCCCAATAGGCGGTCTGGTAATGGCGCAGCGTATGGGCGGTGCCGAACAGATGCTCGCCCGGGCCGCATTCGGCCAGCGCGTCAAAGGCCAGCGTGTCCTCGGTCACCTCCAGCCCGGCCATATAGGCATGCAGCGCGCCGCACATGTCCATGTCCATGATCATCTTTTCATAAGACATCGACAGCAGCCCGTCGACGAAACCCGCTGCGTGCAGGATATAGTTCGCGCCGCCCTGCACGGCCGACATCATGGACATCATGCCCTGCTGCATCGCCTGCCCGTCCGGCGCTTTCGAGGTGGCGAAATTCCCCGCACAGCGCAGGGGCAGATTCAGCCGCCGCGCCAGTTGCCCCATGACCAGCGAGCCCAGCGCCGGTTCAGGCGTGCCGAAAGTGGGCGATCCGGTGCGCAGCGACATCGACGACAGGAACCCCGCCAGCACCACAGGCGCACCGGGGCGCACCAGTTGCGCCAAGGCACAGGAGACCATCGATTCCGCCAGGCACTGGGCCACCGCCCCCGCCATGGTCAGCGGCGAGACCGCGCCACCCAGCAGGAACGGCAGGTGGATCGACCCCTGCCCGGCGGCGGCATAGGTGCGGATGCCCGCCGTCGTCACCCCGTCCAGCACCAGGGGCGAGGTGGTGTTGAAATTCCCCATGATCACGCAGTTGCGGTCAACGAAATCGGCGCCGAACAGGATGCGGCACATCTCTATGCTGTCCGCCGCGCGTTCGGGCGCCGTGATCGAGCCAAGGAACGCGCGGTCCGACAGGCGCATATGCGCATGGACCATGTCCAGATGGCGCTTGTTGACCGGCACATCCGTGGGTTCGCAGATGGTGCCGCCGGAATGGTGCAACCAAGGCGAGGACTGCGCCAGCTTGATCAGGTTCTCGAAATCCCTGATGGTGCCATAGCGGCGCCCGCGGTCCAGATCCATCACGAAGGGCGAGCCATAGGCGGGTGCAAGGACCGTGGCATCGCCGCCGATCTGAACCGTGTTGGCCGGGTTGCGGGCGGCTTGCGTGAAACGGGCGGGGGCGGTTTTCAGCACCTCCTGCACCATGCCGGGCGGAAAGCGTATGCGCCAGGCCGCGCCCGAGACCGGCGTCACCTCGGCCCCCGCATCGCGGTAAAGGCGCATCGCCTCGGCGTCATCGCGCAATTCGATGCCGATCTCGGCCAGAATACGCGCCGCCGTGGCCTCGATCCGGGTCAGAGCCTCGTCATCCAGCAGATCATAGGTCGGCACGCGCCGGGTGATGAAGGGCGTGCGCAGATGCAGGTTCTGCCCGGTTTCGGCGCTGCGCGGGCTGCGGGGTTTGCGGCTGCGGCGCGCGAGGGGGCGGACGGTTTTGGCGATGGCGTCAGGGGCGTCAGGCAGCATGTCGGGCCTCGCGCAGGAAAGAACAGGCCCGAGCATTGACGCCATGGCGGCATCTGGCAATGGCAGAAAAATTCAGCATGGCTTATTTCAGTTTGGTCAAATTCCGGTATTTTCTATATTTTATAAAGGAATGAACCCACTGCCATGAGGTCAGCTTGTCCAAACCCCCTTTCCGCCTGCCCGCGATGAGCGCGCTTGTCGCCTTCGAGGCCGCCGCCCGCCATGTCAGCTTCGCCCGCGCGGCGCGGGAATTGAACGTCACGGCGGCGGCGATCAGTCACCAGGTCAAGGCGCTGGAGGTAACGCTGCAATGTCCGCTCTTTCAACGCCATCATCGCGGGGTCAGCCTGACCGAAGCGGGCGCCTATCTGATGGTTGCGCTGCAACGCGGGTTCGAAACCATGGCCGAGGCGACAGAGCAGTTGCGCCGCCGCGCCAGCGCCGCCTCGGTCACCATAGGCGTGACGACGGCGGTCAGTTCGCTGTGGCTGACCCCAAGGCTGGCGGCGTTCTGGAAAACACATGGCGATGTCTCGATCGCCCAGATCGTCAGCGACACCGACGCGCCGCCCGGGCAATGCGACCTGAGCATCCGCTACGACGTCCCGCCGAAAGGCGAAGCCGCTGCCCGGGTGCTGTTTCGTGATCGGCTGATGGCGCTGGGCAGCCCGGGTTTTGCCCGCGCCAGGCGGATCGGCACGCTGGCCGATCTGGCCGCGGCGCCGCTGATCCATTTCGACAGCCCGGTGACGGACTGGACCGACTGGCAGGGCTGGTTTCGTGCGCAGGGCCATGACGGGCCGGTCCGGCAGGGAAACCGGGTCAACAACTACTTGATCGCCCTGCAGGCTGCGTGCGACGACATGGGCGCGGTTCTGGGCTGGGTGTCGCTGGCGCGCCCGTTTCTGGAAAAGCGCCAGCTTGTCCCGCTGCTGCCCGATGCGGTGACCCCCCGCGCCGCGTTCCTTGTCACGCTGCACAACCAGACATCACCGCGCGCGCGGCTTGTCCATGACTGGCTGGCCAGCCAGGCCTCCGCTGCGACCGCCGCGCAGGCCTGGCCCGC
>SKHK01000320.1 GCA_007117005.1 Paracoccaceae bacterium | reverse complement strand
GGCTGCATGAGCGGCGGCATGATCGACCTTGGCCGCGTGCAGGGCCATTGGCAGCGGGACTGGATCCGCGCGCCGGGGCTGGAAGACGGCACCACCCGCGTGCACTGGTTGCAGGCGGGGGCGCTGTTCGCCGATATCCGCGTGCCCTTGCACCGGCCCCTGCCGGGCCCCGCACGTTGCCTGGCCGAAATGCCGCCCGCAGCCCTCGCCGACCTGCTGTCGGCCGAGGGGTTTGCCGGCACCATCAGCCTGCAGGGCGATGTCTGCACCTGGCACCGCCGGGTGAACTGGCGCGGCTTCCCCTGCCCGGTCGATGCCGGGCGGCTGTGGTTCGATGCCGATGGCGCGCTGATCGAGGATGGCGTCCACGCCGAGTATCGCGAACAATGGCAACGTCGGGCAACCGGCACGCTGGTGGCGCGGCAGCTGCACGGCGCGGGCGGGATGGAGGGTGTGCTGGTGACCGGCCCGGCGCTGTTCCTGCTGGTCCTGGGCAGCCGCGAGGCCCCTGCCCGCCCGGACCTTGCCGGGTCCCTGCGCGCAGGGCTGGCGGGCGCGGACGATGCAGCGCCGGCCTTTGACGCGGTCTGCATCATGGGCCGGCTGGACGCCGGGCGCGGTGTCGCCACGCTGTCCACCCAGCCCTTCTGCGAAGGGCGCGCGGTGCTGGCCATGGGCCAGGATGCCGCCACCCTGACCTTGCCCGGCTTTGACGGCAGCCCGCGCCGCCATGATCTGACGCTTCTGTCGCCAGTACCCGCCGAACCTTTGTCCGCCTGACGCTTACCGCAAGCCCAGCCCCCGAAAACCCCTCGCCGCCATGAAAGCCCCGCCATGACCCTGCCCGTTGCCGATGCCTGGTATCAGGCCACCCGCGTTGACGACGCCACCACCCTGATCATCGAGCCGCATATCCATGTGCTGGAACAGGCCAACATGTGGCTTGTCGAAGGGCGCGACCGCGACATGATCCTGGATACCGGCATGGGGGTGGTCCCGCTGCGCCCCTTCATCGACAGCCTGCGGCGCGACCCGGAAAAACCGATCATCTGCGTCTCGTCCCATACCCATATCGACCATATCGGCGCGGTGCATGAGTTCGACACGCGGCTGGTGCATCCGCTGGAAGCCGACGAAATGGCGGCGCCATCCGGGTTGCGGACGCTCTTTCGCCGCGACATGCCAGAGGCGCTGTTGCAGACCTTCCTCGATGCCGGCTACCCGCCCATTGGCGAATTGCTGATCGAGGCGCTGCCCCATGCCGGCTACGATCCCGCCAGCTACCTGCTGCAGGGCGCCCCGGCCACCGGCCTGCTGGAGGAAGGCGACAGCGTCGATCTGGGCGACAGGCGCTATGCGGTGCTGCACCTGCCCGGCCATTCACCGGGCGGGATCGGTCTGTTCGAGACCGAGACAGGCACGCTTTTCGCAGCCGATGCCATCTATGACGGCCCGCTGATCTATGCCGGTCCCGGGATGAGCATAGAGGCCTATCGCCAGACCTTCGACAAGCTGCGCGCCCTGCCGGTCAGCCTGGTGCATGGCGGCCATGACCCCAGTTTCGACCGTGGCAGGATGCTGGAGATCATCGATCACTACGAAGGTGTGTGGGCTGGCATGGTTGACGCTGATGATGTGCCCATCCCCCGAAAGCACTGATGTGCCTATGCGGGTCTGCAAGGATCCACAAAGGGGAGCGGACATGTAGGAGAGTGTTTCGGTCGGGCCCGACCTGGCGAATAATGTGTTTCAGGCGCATGGCGCTGATGCCTCGGGCGTTGATGCGTTGATTGTCACTGAGAACCGGCCCGGCATTGTCACCGAGAACTGACCCACCCGGTTGTTGGGTTCTGCGTGTCATGATGGCGTCGATGCTGGTGTGTCCCTCGGTTTCTTTTTCACTGTTTCGGCGCTGGCCTTGAAGCGATAGCTGTCGTTTCCGGTCTCCGGAATGTGGCAGCGATCGGTGAGGCGATCGAGCAAGGCGGTGGTCATTTTCGCATCGCGGGCGGCGCGTGCTCGACCTCAGTGCCACCCTGCCACCCCCTGAAACTCCCCCCGAACCCCGCCTTGGCCTATGAATTTCGGGGGTTGAGCCTTGGCCGGGCCCTCCACCCTCCCCGTCGTCGGTTCGGGCAGCTCCGCGCAGAGTCTGAGATCTCTGCTGCAGCGCAGCACGCCAGGCGCCCGAATCCGCGCAAACCCAACGAGACAAGGGGTTGCAAGGCCCCCGCAAATCCACTGCCGGTGACTGCCGGTCGCTGCCTTCCTGCCACCCCTGCCCGTCTGTCCCTTCTGGTCTTCGACACCTGCCCGCATCGGGAAATACTCGGGAGAGCAGACATGAAACAGACCGAACCCCTCACCTGCGACCCCAGGCAGGACGCCTCGGGAGCGATCCTCGCGGGATGGATCAGCCGGGGCGATGGCGATGGTCGTGGTTTTGGCTCCTTGCGTTGTGTGCAACACACCTGTTTCCTTGGTCACAGACTCGCCCTATCCGGGAGTGTAATCAACTGAATATGCCTATCTTTTCTGTTTATTTACAATTCCTTGATGGCCACTGCAGCACCATGGAAGGTATGTTCGGACGCGCCTATGCCGCCCATTCCGGCCTCTCGCGCGGGGCGGTTCGAGACAACCACGATGCCAACTGCACACCATCGCAGCGCGCACTCGACCGGTCGTCACAACGAGACCGTCACTCCGGCTCGCCCCATGAGACATGCCGCCAAATCGGCATTCTCCGACGGTGGGTTGTCACGCTGAAATGGACGAAGCGACGCATCTTGTATCCCTTATCCCTTCGGCGTGACGACTCGCCAAGACTCGGCGGCAGCACCACGGCGGCTATTTCCGATAAATCGATGTCGGACAGAACCGGCTTCGGCGGCGCGGATTCCGCGAGAGATGTTCCCATGTCAACGCTCTGATCCCGTCGGGGTCGGACAGAGCGCCTAACCCCAACCCGCCCGATGGCGACGTCGTGCTTGTCGACATGAACCAACGCAACCGTGCGCTGCTGGCGGCCTTCAGGATGCGTGATGGTGATCGAGAAAACGGGGATTGACACCCTTTGCCGCGAAGACGGCAACGGTCCCGGGCCGCATCGGCCATCGGCCAGAACACCGCTCCGGCGCAAGACGCGACTGTTGCCTGTGCACAGGCGGAATTCACCAAACCATCATCACAGGTTCACCGTGCTGTTAACTCAGCATGTGAGTCAGGCGGCGCCATTCAGGGGGTGCTTGATGCTTGACGTTCAGAACGTGACACGGGTCTTTGGAAGCAAGCGCGCGGTCGATGCCGTCAGCTTCACGCTGCATGAGCCTGGCTTCATCGGCATCATCGGGCGTTCCGGTGCCGGCAAATCGACCTTCCTGCGGCTGATGAACCGGCTGACCGACGCGACCGAGGGCCGGATCCTGTTCGAGGGGTCTGACATCCTGTCGCTGCGGGGCCGCGCCGCGCGGTCCTGGCAAAGCCGCTGCGCGATGATCTTTCAGCAGTTCAACCTGGTGCCACGGCTGGATGTGGTTTCGAACGTGCTGCACGGCAAGCTGAACCGCCAGTCCACCCTGGCCACGATGTTCAATTTCTGGCCGCGCGAGGACATCATCCGCGCCATCGACATCCTGGAACGCCTGGGCATCGACGAGCAGGCCACCAAGCGCGCCGAGGCGCTGTCTGGCGGCCAGCAGCAGCGCGTGGCCATTGCCCGGGCGCTGATGCAGGACCCCGCGATCATTCTGGCCGACGAACCCATCGCCAGCCTGGACCCGATGAATGCGCAGATCGTGATGGACACGCTCAAGCGCATCAATGTCGAAGACGGGCGGATGGTCATAGCCAACCTGCACACGCTGGACACCGCACGGCGCTATTGTGACCGGGTGATCGGCATGCGTGACGGGCGGATCGTCTTTGACGGCACGCCTGACCAGCTGACCACGGATGTGGCGCGAGAAATCTATGGCGCCGACGAGTGCTTCAACGAAGACGCGACCTCGACCGCGATCAAGCCTACCGAAGCGCCGGAACTGCGCGTCGCAGCCCAGTAGACCCCTTCCAACCCGCCCCGCAACCTGCGGGGCTTTTCTTCGCAACGGAGTGAACTGATGAAGAAGATTGCTGCCACCCTCCTGCTGTCCACCGCGCTGGCCGCCCCGGCCGCCGCGCAGGGCATCACCCAGTTCAACATCGGCCTCTTGGGCGGCGAGAACGTGCAGGACCGCCTGGCCTCGAACGAGTGCTTCCGCGCCTATGCCGAAGAAGCCCTGGGCGTGCCAGTCCGTCTGTTCACCCCGGCTGACTACAACGGTGTCATCCAGGGGCTGATCGGCGGTTCGCTGGACCTGGCCTGGCTGGGCGCCTCGGCCTATGCGGCCGTGC
>SKHK01000226.1 GCA_007117005.1 Paracoccaceae bacterium | reverse complement strand
GCCGCGCAGCGGAGCGCCGGCGCCATGCCCCGTGGCCCGCTGGCCGCGCGATGCCGCGGGTGCGGGCATGCCGGCGATGCCGCTGTCGCGGCTGGTGCCGGCCATGCCGTGATTGATGGAAAAGCCGTGTTCCTTGCAGAATCGGTCATAGACCCATTCCGGGTCCATTCCCAGATAGCGGGCATAAGAGCGCACGAAGCCGGCGACGAAACTGGGTGTTTCGAACGCGGTCAGATCACCATTCTCGATGGCGGCGATGTAACTGGCGCGGATGTGCAATTCGCGCTGCACATCGAGCAACGACTTGCTGAGCGTCGCGCGTTCACCGCGCAGCAGATCGCCCAGGCGCAGTTCGTAATCATCGAAACCGCGTGGTGTCTCTGCTGTCTGCTGTATCGGGGTCTGTCCCTTACGCCAGATCATCTGCCCTGTCCTTCGTACCGCCTGCCCAATGGGTTTTTGGGTGATTGCGCCTGTCTGCCGCAGGCTGTGTAGCAATCCCCTACCTCTTGTCGTGTTCTTAACAGATGACAACAAGAAATTGAAGCGGCTTGTGGACAACAGGCGGTCAGGCGCTCAATTCGGCCCGATTCAGCGCACAATGCGACCAGAGCGCGTCCATTGCCTTGACCACACGGTCAATCTGGCCCGCGTCATGCACCGGCGAGGGGGTGAATCGCAGCCTTTCGGTGCCGCGCGGGACGGTGGGAAAGTTGATCGGCTGGACATAGACGCCATGGTCTTCCAGCAGCATGTCCGAGATTCGCTTGCAATGCACCGGGTCGCCGACATGGACCGGCACGATGTGGCTGCCATGGTCGATGATCGGCAGGCCCAACCCTTTCAGGCGCGCCTTCAGGATGCGGGCATGCAGTTGCTGGGCGTCGCGCAGATGCTGGCCCTGCGGCGTTTTCAGAAACGCGATGGAGGCCGCGCAGCCCGCCGCCACCGCGGGCGGGATCGAGGTGGTGAAGATGAAGCCCGGCGCGTAAGAGCGCACGGCATCGACCATCTTTGCACTTGCGGCGATGTAGCCGCCCATCACGCCATAGGCCTTGGCCATGGTGCCGTTGATGATGTCGACGCGATGCATCAGCCCGTCGCATTCGCAGACACCGGCACCGCGCGGGCCGTACATGCCGACGGCGTGCACCTCGTCGATATAGGTCAGGGCGCCGAATTCATCGGCCAGGTCGCAGATCTCGGCGATGGGGCCGAAATCGCCGTCCATGGAATAGATCGACTCAAAGGCAATCAGCTTCGGCGCCGCCGGGTCGTCGGCTGCCAGCAATTCCCGCAGATGCGCCACGTCGTTATGGCGGAAGATGCGCTTGGCCCCCCCATTGCGGCGCACGCCCTCGATCATCGAGGCGTGGTTCAGCGCGTCGGAATAGATGATCAGGCCGGGAAACAGCTTTGGCAGCGTGGAAAGCGTGGCATCATTGGCGATATAGGCGGAGGTAAAGACCAGCGCCGCCTCCTTGCCGTGCAGGTCCGCGATCTCTGCCTCCAGGCGTTTGTGCCAGACGGTGGTGCCGGAAATGTTGCGCGTGCCGCCAGAGCCGGCGCCCGTGGCGTCCAGCGCGTCATGCATCGCCTGCAGCACCGCCGGGTGCTGCCCCATGCCCAGATAGTCGTTGCCGCACCAGACGGTGATATCGCGCTCGGTGCCATCGGGGCGGCGCCAGACGGCATGCGGGAAATGACCCTTGCGCCGCTCGATGTCGATGAAGGTGCGGTAGCGGCCTTCGTCATGCAGGCGCTGCAGGGCTGTGTCGAGGGCGGTTTCGTAGTGCAATTCTGTCTCCCTGGCGCGGTGCTGGGGTGATGTGTTCGGGGCGGCTGTCGTCAGCGTTACACGGGGTGAAGATATGATTACTTGACCTGGATCAAGTTCACGCGTTGTCGCACCCGATGGTTTCGCACCGTCACGACTGCCATGTCGGCACGGGCGGGCGGTGCCGGCGGCCTGGTTCCTTTCTCTGCAGTCAGTCCGCGATGACGACGCGGCAATCGGTGGCGCCGGCTTCCGCGCAGGCCTCCAGCGCGGTCTCGGCGGCCGCGTCGCCTGCGCCGGTTCCCCAGGCGGCGGTCTGTTCGGAAATGGCAAAGGCGCGGGGGGCTGGGGCGCGCCGGAAGTCACCACCGAATTCCTCGGTCGCGTCCGCGCTCAGATGCAGGGCGCGTGCCTCCCATCCGGCGGGGCGGACCTCCAGCGCCAGGGTGCAGGGCCGCCCGCCCGTGCGCAGCGCGTTGCATTGCGCCAGCGCCGCGGCATGCGCGGTCTCGCGCGAATGGTAATTCGCGGCAAAGACAGTGGGTTCGGCCAGGATGCCCTGATCAGGGGCAAAGGCCATGGCGGCATAATAGGGCTGTTCCTGCGCGATGCCGATGATGATCTCGCGCTCATCCTCGCTCAGCCCCTCCAGCGTGTAGCGCGCGACCTCTACCCGATCATGCGCGAACAGAAGCGGCGCGGCGGCGTCCGGGGTAACGGGGTCGGCCAGGGCGGGTGCCGAGAAGGGCGTCAGGAAGACAAGGGCCGCAGCGGCCAGAGCGCTGCAAGGCGCGAGGCGGGACAGGGGGTGACGCATCCGGAACTCCTTCGGGCAGCGGTTTCCCTTCACCTATCGCGTTTTGCCCCTGAAAGGCCAGAGGAACCGATCAGGCAGGCGCCGCCCCGCGAGAGCGCCTTGAATGCCACAAGAAAGCGCTGTGAAGGCTCCGCCGGACAGTCCCGATGGACACCCGGCAGAGCACCCGGCTGGACATGGGCAGACCCGCTGCCTAGGCTTGTGCCGCCACGCAGGAAAGGAACGCGCCATGTCATCCACCAAGACGCCCGCCACTGCCCCGCATGCCGCCCCCGGCGCGGACAAGGCAGCGCCGGTTCTGGCGCATGTCGATGCCACGCTGGACGCGGCACTGGCACGGCTGATGGACCTGCTGCGCGTGCCCTCCATCTCCACCGATCCGGCCTATGCCGAAGAGTGCGCGCGCGCCGCCGACTGGCTGCGCGAGGATCTGGCGGGCATGGGGTTCGAGGCGGCCATCCATGCCACCCCGGGCCACCCGATGGTGCTGGCCCACGGCCCCGATACCCCCGAAAGTCAAGACAGGCCCCATGTGCTGTTCTATGGTCACTATGACGTGCAACCCGTTGACCCGCTTGACCTTTGGGCGCGCGACCCCTTTGATCCGCAGGTCGAGGACACACCGGCGGGCAAGGTGATCCGCGGGCGCGGCGCGGCCGATGACAAGGGCCAGTTGATGACCTTTGTGGAAGCCTGCCGCGCCTGGGTTGCCGTGCATGGGGCGCTGCCGGTCAAGGTGTCGCTGTTCTTCGAGGGGGAGGAGGAGTCCGGCTCGCCCTCGCTGGTGCCCTGGATGAAGGACAACGCCGAAAAGCTGCGCGCCGATCTGGCGCTGATCTGCGACACCGGCATGTTCGACCCGCAGACGCCGGGCATCACCACCATGCTGCGCGGCCTGGTGGGGCAGGAGGTCACGATCACCGGGCCGTCCAAGGACCTGCATTCGGGCATGTTCGGCGGTGCGGCGATGAACCCGGCGCGGGTGCTGGCGCGCGCGCTGGCCGACCTGCACGACGATCAGGGCCGCGTGACGCTGGCGGGGTTCTATGACGGCGTGCCGGAACTGCCGCAGGAAATCCTCGCGCAATGGGACGCGCTGGGTTTCGATCACACGCAGTTTCTGGGCGAGGTGGGGCTGAAGCACCCCGCGGGCGAGGCCGGACGCTCGGCGCTGGAGATGATCTGGTCCCGCCCCACCTGCGAGATCAACGGCATGATCTCCGGCTATACGGGCGCGGGGTTCAAGACGGTGCTGCCCTCCAGGGCCTCGGCCAAGGTCAGTTTCCGGCTGGTGGGCAGCCAGGACCCGCAGGCGGTGGCGGCGGCCTTTCAGGCGCATATGCGCGCCCGCGTGCCGGCCGATTGCACGGTCGAGTTCAAGGACCATTCATCCGGCCCGGCCAGCGTCATGGCCACCGAAGACCCGGCGTTCGAGGCCGCGCGGCTGGCGCTGTCGGACGAATGGCCCCGGCCCGCGGCGTTCATCGGCTGCGGCGGGTCGATCCCGATTGCGGGCTATTTCAAGACGATCCTGGGGATGGATTCGATGCTGATCGGCTTTGGCCGCGATGACGACCAGATCCATTCCCCGAACGAGAAATACGATCTGGAAAGCTTTCACAAGGGCATCCGGTCCTGGGTGCGGATTCTGGCGGCGCTGGGGCAGGGATAAGGGGTGAGGCAAAGGGTGCGAGACGGTGCCGTGCCGCCACGCCTTGTGCCTGCGTTCGTGCGACGCTGTAATGGGCCTGGCGGCGTTCACAGGCTGAACCCTACCCCCGCGGCCAGATCGCCGGCCCGCCCATGAT
>SKHK01000127.1 GCA_007117005.1 Paracoccaceae bacterium | reverse complement strand
TGCTGGCTGGTTTCGCGCTGCTGGCCGCGCTGCTGCTCTCGGCCGCGCTGGCGGTGCCGCTGGTGCTGGCGGCGCTGACCGCGCTGGGCGAGCGGCTGGCGCGCGGGCCGGTGGCGCAATGGTTCTGGGCCGACAGCCGCCAGAACCTGCCGCGGCTGTCACTGGCGCTGATGGCGCTGATGCTGGCGCTGGCGGCGAATATCGGCGTGGGCACCATGGTCGCCAGCTTTCGCGCTACCTTTACCGGCTGGCTGGACCAGCGGCTGGTCGCCGAATTCTACGTCACCGCCCGGACCGAGGCCGAGGGCGAGGCCCTGCGCGCCTTCCTTGCCGACCGGGCCGATGCGGTGCTCCCGGTCTGGTTCACGCAAACCACCGTCGCCGGCCAGCCCGCGCGCATCTACGGCACCGCGGATCACCAGACCTATAGCAACCACTGGCCCCTGATCGCCGAAAGCCCGGACGCCTGGAACCGGCTGGCCGCGGGCGAGGGCGTGATGATCAACGAACAGCTGGCCCGCGCGGCAGGTCTGTGGCCGGGCGACCCTGTGGACCTGCCGGGCGTGGGGCGGCTGGCGGTGGCCGGGGTCTATTCGGACTACGGCAACCCGCAGGCGCAAGTGATGCTGGGGATCGGCGCCTTTCTGGATGCCTTCCCGCAGGCGCCGCGCCTGTCCCATGCCGTGCGGATCGACCCCGGCGCGGTGCCCGCGCTGATGGCCGATTTGCAGGATGCGCTGGGCCTGCCCGCCACCCAGATGAGCGATCAGGCCCAGGCAAAGGCGCTGTCGCTGCAGATATTCGAACGCACCTTTGTCGTGACCCGCGCGCTGAACGTGCTGACCCTGTCGGTGGCGGCGCTTGCCTTGTTCGCCTCGCTGATCACGCTGTCGGGGATGCGGCTGGCGCAGCTGGCGCCGCTCTGGGCGCTGGGGCTGACGCGGGGGCGGCTGGCGGCGCTGGACCTGGGGCGCGGCATGGTGCTGGCGGGGCTGACCGCGGTGCTGGCGCTGCCCGTGGGGCTGGCGCTGGCGCAGGTGCTGCTGGCGGTGATCAATGTGCAGGCCTTTGGCTGGCGGCTGCCGATCATGCTGTTCCCGGCCGACTGGCTGCGGCTGGGGGGCTGGGCGATGCTGGCCGCGCTTATCGCCTGCACCCTGCCCGCCCTGCGCCTGGCGCGCAGCGCGCCGGCCGACCTGATACGGGTGTTTGCGCATGAACGCTAAGCTGAGCCGCCGCCGCCTGCTGCATCTGATGGGTGCGGCCATCCTGCCGGGCGCGGCGCATGCCCAGGGTTTCGCGGGCCTTGGCACCACGGCCGAAGGCTTCGCCATTCCCCGCCGCGGGCAGGCGCTGACATTCCCCGAAGATCACGGCCCGCACTACGCCTACCGGATCGAATGGTGGTATCTGACCTCGGTCCTGACCGGGGCGGACGGGCAGGATTACGGCATTCAGTGGACGCTATTTCGCTCTGCCCTGGCGCCGGAACAGGGCGCGGGCTGGTCCGCGCCGCAACTGTGGATGGGCCATGCCGGGCTGACCACGGCCAGCCGGCATTTCAGCGCCGAGCGGCTGGCGCGGGGGGGTATCGGGCAGGCCGGGGTGGTGGCCCAGCCCTTTGACGCCTGGATCGACGACTGGCGCATGCAGGGCGCGGCCCCGGCGGGCGGCGACGAATTCGACGCGCTGCGGATCAGCGCGCGCGGACCGGACTTCGGCTATGCGCTGGACTACCGCGCCGAGGGGCCGCTGGTGCTGCAGGGCGACCGGGGATATTCGGTGAAATCCCCCGCTGGGCAGGCCAGTTACTATTACTCGCAACCCTTCTACCGCGTTTCCGGCACGCTGGACCTGCCCGGCGGGCCGGTGCCGGTGCCGGTAACGGGTCAGGGCTGGCTTGACCGCGAATGGTCCAGCCAGCCGCTGGCCGAGGATCAGGCGGGCTGGGACTGGGTGTCGCTGATTTTCGAAAATGGCGCGCGGATGATGGGGTTCCAGTTGCGCGGGACGGATATCTTTACCTCTGGCACCTGGATCGCGGCGGATGGCACCGCCACCCCCCTGCCCCACAATGCGCTGCGCTTTACCGCGCTGGAGCAGGCGCAGGTGGCCGGGCGGCAGGTGCCCGTGCGCTGGCGGATAGAGGCACCGGCGCAGGGCCCGATGCCAGGCCTGCGCATCGAGACACGGCCGCTGAACCCGCAAAGCTGGATGGATACCTCTGTTCCCTATTGGGAAGGACCGCTGCGCTTTGACGGCAGCCACCAGGGGCGCGGCTATCTGGAGATGACGGGGTATTAGGCCACGGTTCCGCCCGGGGCTATGCCAGCCCCTCGGCCGCCAGTACCTGCCGGATCGAGGCCGCAGCCTTGTCCACGATCTCTTGCAGTTCGGCGTCAGAGGCATTGTAGGGCGGCGCCAGGATCACGATATCGCCTTGCCTGCCGTCCACATTCCCGCCCACCGGATAGCAGATCAGCCCGTTCGCCATGGCCTGGGCGCGGATCTTCATGAACAGGCGGCGTTCGGCGGGAAAGGGCTGGCGCGTGCTGCGATCGGCGACCAGTTCCACGGCGATGAAATGACCCCGGCCGCGGATATCGCCCACGGCCTCGGTGCCGCCCAGCGCCTCGCCCAGCCAGCCCATCAGCCGTGACCCGTTGGCGGCGACCCGCGCCATCAGCCCGTCACGGGCGATGATGCGCTGCACCGCCACACCGGCCGCGCAGGCGGCGGTATGGCCGGAAAAGGTATGGCCGGTGGCAAAGGCGCCATGTACATCGCGGATCGCCTGCCATATGTCGGTCGTGCAGATCGCCGCGCCCAGCGGCAGATAGCCCCCCGCCAGCCCCTTGGCCACCGCCATGATATCCGGCTGCACCCCGTCATGTTCCAGCGCCCGCCAGGTGCCGCAGCGCGCCGCGCCGCACATCACCTCGTCGGCGATCATCAGCACGCCATGCCGGTCGCAGATTTCGCGCACCGCGCGCGCATAGCCCGGCGGCGCCGGCACGCAGCCCCCGGCCGCGCCGACCACAGGCTCGAAGACGAAACCGGCGATGGTTTCCGGCCCGGCCTGCAGGATCGCGCGCTCCAGCTCCTCTGCCGCGGCCGCGCCCGCCGTTTCGGCCGTGGCGCCCGGGCCGGGGCGATAGGCATTGGCAGGGCCGATCCGGACCGAGGGAATGAAGCCCCCCTCGAACGGCGCGGTGCGCTCGACAAAGCCCGAAAGGCCCAGCGCGCCCAGCGTGTTGCCATGCCAGGACCGCTCGCGGCTGATGAAGCGGCGGCAGCTCATCCGGCCGGTGGCCGCGTGGTATTGCAGCGCGATCTTCAGGCAGCTTTCCACCGCCTCTGACCCGCCGGTGACAAAGACCATCTCGCGCAGCGTGCCGCCGCAGCGGGCGCGGATGATCTCGGTCAGGTTTTCCAGCGCATCGGTGGTGAAATTGTAGCGGTAACCATGGGCAAGCGCCTGCAATTGCTCGATGATCGCGGCGTTGACCTCTGGATGCGCGTGACCCAGGCAATAGGTCGCCGGCCCGCCCGAGCCGTCGATATAGCGCTTGCCGTCGGCATCCCACAGATAGACGCCCTGCGCGCGCACGGCCTTGGGCAGCGCATCGGTTGCGGTGATCGACGAAGATAGATCGGGTTCGGGCATGAAGGCTCCATCAACAACAGACGCCGTGGCGCGGACCTGCACCCGGACGCCGCGCGACAGTCTGAACGGCATGGCGGCGCTTTCCAAGTGGTTTTCCAGCCGGGCAGGCCGGATCCCCACGCGCGGGCGACCTGGCGCCGGCCGGCCGTCAGGGGCGATCTGCCGGCCGCGCCATGACCACAAGGTTGCCGACAGAGCGCTGCACCGGTTCGCCATTCTGGTTCAGGGTCGTCGTGCGCAGCTTGATCATTCCCTGTTCAGGACGTGATCTGGAGGGCCGAACCTCCAGGACCTCGGTAACGACACGCAGCTCATCGCCCGGACGCACCGGTCGGGGCCAGGTCAGTTCCTCGAACCCTGCGCCGATAATGCCGCCCGCAGGGGCGAACTCGCCCTCCACCAGAAGACGCATGGTAAGTGCTGCGGTGTGCCATCCGCTGGCCGCGAGCCCTTGAAAGAACGTGTCTCTGGCGGTTTCTGGGTCGAGGTGAGATGGCTGGGGGTCGAATTCGCGGGCAAAGCGAATGATGTCGGCCTCGTCCACGGTCAAACGGTTCGAGCCGAAGGTCTGCCCAACCGTGAAATCCTCAAGAAAAAGCTGCGTCATGTTGTTTCCTGATTCCAGCGTGTGCGTTGGATGGCGATGGCGATGACCAGCCCGTAGACGAGCATCGCAAGGCCAATGGCGGCAAAGACACCGTTGACCCCCAGGGAGGTGGTCGAGGTCAGCACGATCGCGCCTCCAAAGGCCAGGCCGATGCGGCT
>SKHK01000270.1 GCA_007117005.1 Paracoccaceae bacterium | reverse complement strand
TGATCCTGATCTACGCCAATTTCATCAACCTGTTCCTGTCGCAATTCCTGCTGCCCTTCTATTCCAAGATCGCCATGATCCAGTCGCGCATCCTGTTGCCGATTGTCTGTGTGCTGGCGATCCTGGGCACTTTCGCGGCGGGCAATTCGGTGATCGATGTCTGGGTGCTGCTGTTTGCGGGGCTGCTGGGCGTTGTGCTGCGGATGTATAACTTCCCGCTGGCGCCGCTGATTCTGGGCTTCATCGTCGCACCCGGCGCCGAGCGTGCGCTGCGCCAGTCGCTGCTGATCGGGCGGGGGGACTGGACGCATCTGCTTTCCAGCCCCATCGCCATCGGGCTTTACACGGTGGCGGCGATCATGATCCTGACATTCACCCTTGTCCTGCGTGACAAGAAATAGCGGCAGGGGAACGCAATGTTGAAACCGCAATTCTCGGGGCTTCTGCGCCG
The DNA here is from genome assembly GCA_007117005.1 of Paracoccaceae bacterium. Lineage (GTDB taxonomy): Bacteria > Pseudomonadota > Alphaproteobacteria > Rhodobacterales > Rhodobacteraceae > Pararhodobacter. The sequence continues at coordinate 15,013 of SKHK01000270.1, read as the reverse complement.
ACAGGATTTCTATACCGGGCTGGCCGTGATCGGTGTGGGGGCGATCGGGCTTTATGACATTGCCTATGGCAATTGGCGTCCCGGGCCGGGGCTTGGGCCGCATGCCTTTCCGCAACTCGCCTATATCACGCTGGTGCTTGCCGGTGTCGTGATCATGATCGAGGCGCTGTTCGGCAAATCCGACCAGTTCCCTGAACGGTTGCGCGTTGTGGTCAGTACCGGTGTGGCGCTTCTGGCCATCGGGATGGGCATGTTCTGGGCGATCGGCAAGCTGGGCTTTGTGGTCAGCGTCGGCATCACCCTGATCGGGGCGAGCTTTCTGCTGACCCGTGATCCGCTGCGCCACTGGCCCAGCACGATCGTGGTGCCCGTTGTCGCGACAGCGGTGATCTGGCTCTTGTTCGTCAAGCTGATCAATATTCCCCTGCCGCGCGGGCTGCTGTTCTAACCACCTTGGCGCAGCGGCCAGGTGTCATTCACGCGGTAGCCGCGCGGCCAGGGGTCGGACGGGTCCAGCAGCAACTGACGGGTGTCGGTGATCCACCCGCGCCCCGAGATTTCGGGCACGATTGCCGGCTTGCCGCCCAGCGTGGTCGTCTCGACAATCTGTCCCTGAAACTGCGAGCCGATCAGCGAATGCGCGGTCAGCGTCACACCCTGGCCTATCTGCCCGCGCCGGTGCATCAGCGCAAGCTGGGCAGAAACGGCTGTGCCGGTGGGCGAGCGATCGACCTTGCCCGGCTCGATCACCACGGCATGTTTCACCCCTGGCCCGTCCGGCCCGTCCTGTGGCGGGGTGGCGAACAGGCAAAACGAGATATGCCGCCAATCGGAGTTTTCCGGGTGGGTGAAACCAAGCTGCGCATTGGCCGCAGCCGTGATCCGCGCGCCCATCGCGGCGATATCGCGGGCCTCATGCGCGGCCATTTCCAGCCCCAGCGCCCCCGCGTCGACCACCACGAAACTGTCACCGCCATAGGCGGTATCGACGCGCAGGCTGCCCAGGCCCTCAACCTCCAGCGTTGCGTCAAGCTGGCCTGCAAAAGACGCCACATTGCGCACGAAAATCCGCTGCGCCTTGCCCTCTGCACATTCCGCGCGCACATGGATCAGCCCGCCGGGGGCCTCCAGCACCATATGCGTCACAGGCTCCTGCATTTCGATGATGCCGGTATCCAGCAGCACGGTCGAGACGCAGATCGAGTTCGAGCCCGACATCGGCGGGGTATGTTCCGGCTCCATGATGATGAACCCCATCTGCGCGCGCGGGTCCTTGGGCGGCACCAGCAGGTTGATATGGCGAAACACCCCGCCGCGCGGTTCATTCAGCACGAAATCGCGCAGGGCACCGTCCTGATGGACGCAGCGCGCCTGTTCCCACAGCGTGGCGCCCGGCGGCGGTGTGACCCCGCCGGTGATCACATCGCCCACTTCGCCCTCGGCATGGCAGCCGACGACCTGGATGGACCGTACCGAGCGCATCAGCTGCCCCCGTGCATGGCGCTTGCGCCTGTGCTCTGCGCGAAACCTGTGATGGCAATCTCCTTGCGTGATGATCTGCAGCGCAAACGGATCGCCGCGCCTGTCCCCGGCTCATGCCGGAACGATCCCCGCGACATAGGGATCACCCGGGGCGAAATGCAGCACGGCCTCGGCCGTGACCCAGGCGCGGCCACGGATCGTGGGGATGATCCCCCCGTTTTCACCCATTTCACAGTGCAGCGTGTATGTGCTGCCGATGATGCTTTTCTGAACCCATGGCTGCCCCGCTTTCAACTGCCCGTCTGCCGCCAGACAGGCCAGCACCGCCGATGTGCCCGTGCCGCAGGGCGAGCGGTCATAGCTGCCGCTGGGGCAGAGCACGAAATTGCGCGCATCGGCCCCGTCGCAAGGGGCGAGCAGGACCACATGGTCGATCCACGCCCCTTGCACACCAGTCCAGCCCTGATCCTGCAGCACCTGCCGGATGCGCAGGGTCGCATCGGTCAGGTGGCGGATATTTTCCGGCTCCAGGGCGCAGGGCAGATCGCGGGTGATGAAGAACCAGTTGCCACCCCAGGCAATATCGCCCGTGACCGGGCCAAGGCCCGGCACCTCGACCGTGACCGCCTTGTGCAGGCGGTAGCTTTCGACATTGGTGATGCTGGCATCATGACCGGAATGCAGATCGACCGTCACCACCCCGACAGGCGTTTCCAGCCGGTGCAGCCCCGGCCCGATCCGCCCCATATGCGCCAGCGTGATGGCGGTGCCGATCGCGGCATGGCCGCACATGCCCAGATTGCCCGCCGCGTTGAAATAGATCACCCCGGCCACGGACCCGGGCCGCGACGGCGGCACCAGCAGCGCGCCGACCATCGCCTCTGGCCCGCGCGGCTCGCGGACCACCGACCTGCAGAAATCCCCATGGTCGCGCGCCAGCCGCGCCGCGCGCTCGCCCATGCTGCCCCCGCCCAGATCCGGCCCGCCCGAGAGGATGACGCGCGTCGGCTCGCCCTCGGTATGGCTGTCGATCACGCGCATTGCAGATGCGGCTCCAGCCGCTGCGACCAATCCGCGTACCAGCCTTGGAACAGATCAAGCTGCGCCTGCGCAAACCCGCGCTGGCTGGGGCTGAGTTCATCTGTCGGGTTGATATTGAGCGCATATTCCTGCGCGCCAAGACAGGTCAGCAGGAATTTGTAATAGAGCACCAGATCGACGCCCTCATCGAAAGAGGACAGTACCGCCATCGCCTGATCAAGCTCCTGCGCCCGCAGCCGCGCGCGCGAATCTCCGCCTGCCGCCTTGCGCGACAGATCGACCAGATGCAGCACCTCGCGCGGCAGCACATTCCCGATCCCGGTGATCGCGCCGCAGGCGCCGTAATTCACAAACCCCTCGACGACCATCGTATCGACGCCGACCATCAGCCTGATATCCGCATCCTGACTGGTGATGAATTCCGCCGCCTGGCGCAGCCCTGCGCGGCCGCCGAATTCCTTGAAGCCGACAAGGTTCGGATGGTCCTTGCGCAGCGCGAAGAACAGTTCCGCACCCGTGGAATACCCATAATGGGGGCTGTTGTAGATCACCGCCGGTATATCGGGCGCGGCTGAGAGGATGGCCTTGAAATGGTTGCGCTGCGCCGCGACGGAGCTGCCGCGCGACAGAACGCGCGGAATGACCATCAGCGCCTGCGCGCCCACCTTGGCCGCATGGGCAGCATGTGCTACCGCGCTGGCTGTGTTCACGGCCCCTGTGCCCACCATGACCGGCACCCCTGCATCGACGAGCCGGGCCACGCCCTTCATCCGGTCGGCATCGCTGATCAGCGGCCAGTCGCCCATGGACCCGCAATAGACCACGCCTGACATGCCCGCCGCCATCAGCGCCCGCCCCTTGCGCACAAGTGCGTCAAGGTCCGGGCTGTGGTCGGACCTGCAAGGCGTCATCAAGGCGGGAATACAGCCGTTGAGCATCTCTGTGTTCATGCAGGTCTCGCTTCGATGGAATTGGCTTGAGGTCACTATACAGACTCCCATATTGGATACAATATACACTCGCCACGCTTTCCCTCTCGCCCGGCACTGCGTAGGAGATCAATCGGAGCGAAAAATAATGAAGATTCAGTCTTATGACATTTCCAGGACGGCATCGGCGGCGACGCTGATTTTCGACGCCATTCGCGAGGCAATCATCAAGGGAGAGCTGGCGCAGGGCGAACCATTGCGTCAGGAGGACATCGCGCGCGCCTTCAATGTCAGCCGCATCCCGGTGCGCGAAGCCTTGCTGAGGCTCGAACAACACGGGCTGATCACCTCGGCGCGCTACAAGGGGGCGGTGGTTGCGGGTCTGTCGCTGGATGAGGCCAGGGAAATCTTCGATTTCCGCGCCTTGCTGGAACCAGAGGTCATCCGCCGCGCCGTCCCGCGGATGTCGTCACAGGTTCTGGACGCAGCGTCGCAGTGCTGCGAGGCATTCGGTCGCGGTGATGACCCGATGCTTTGGGGCGATCTGAACCGGCGCTTCCACACCACGCTCTATGCCGCCAGCGACTTGCCTTATCATCTGGAAGTCCTGAACAAGGCGATGGACCGGATCGACCCCTATCTGCGTGCGCAACTGTTGCTGAGCGACGGGATGCAGCGCGCCAATCGCGAACATCACATGATCGTCGATGCCTGCAGATGCGGACAGGCCGACATGGCCGCAGACCTGACGCGCCAGCATATCCTGGGGGCAAAAGAATCGCTGTCACGGTATTGGCAGTGACCTGCCTCTGCCCTGATCCTCGCCCTGGATTGTTTCATCCCCGTCGAAACCGGATCGCCTGCGCGGCGACACGCTTGCCGAGGCCAGCACGCCGCGCGACATGTCGTAGGAGCATTCGCTCAAAAGGCTGATGACGGCAAAAGGCTGATGACGGCAAAAGGCTGATGACGGATCGTCAGGCCGCGCCTGTTTTGCGCATTCGGGTCTTCGCCTTCGCGCGCGCCAGGCCGATAGTGCTCGACACCCCGCTACCCACGCCGCCAGTCTGTCAGCGTTTGTCGCGTGGGGGCTGCAAGGCCGGCGCGGTATATCCTCAGGCTGGCAGCGCGTCCGATTGCCCCGCGCCCCGGAACAACACGGCGGCAACCAGATCACCTGTCACATTGACCATCGTCCGGCACATATCAAGCAGCCGGTCCACGCCAAGGATGATCACCATGCCCTCGACCGGGATACCGATGCTGGTGGCGACGCTGATCAGAATGGCAATGCTGACGCCCGGTGTGCCCGGCGCGCCGATGCTCGAGGCGACCAGCGTCGCAACCACGATCCCGATCTGCGCAGCGGACAGATCGACCCCCGCCAGTTGCGCCAGAAACAGGATCGCCACGGCCTGATACAGCGCCGTTCCCGCCATGTTCATCGTGGCCCCCAGCGGCACAACCAGATTGGCGATGCTTTCGGGCACGCCGAATTGCCGCGCGGTCTGGATCGTCACCGGCATCACCGCCGAGGAACTGGAGGTCGAAAAGGCGAGAAGCAGATTGCTGCCCGCCACCGACACAAAGCGCCAGGGCGTTATGCCGGCAAAGACGGCTGCGATCAGGAAATACAGGCTCAAAAGTGCCGCCAACCCCAGCAGCACCGCCCCGACATAGCCTGAAATGCCCAGCATGGTTTCAAGACCCATCCGCGCCACCAGCTGCGCCATCAGGCCGAAAACGGCCACAGGGGCCAGAAACATCGCCCATTTGACGATATTCATCGAGATCGACAGCAGGGCATCCATCAGGTCCAGAAACGGGGCGACCCGCGCGCGCTGAACCTGCGTGACCGAAATGCCGACCAGCACGGCCAGAACCACAACTGCAAGCATGTCGCCTTGCACGATCGCTGCTGTCGGGTTGGCGGGCAGAATGTTCACGATCAGGTCGGGCAGCGTGGTTCGCGCCGGTGATGCGGCCATGTCCGGCAATGTGCCAGAATCTGCCGCGCCTTCACTGGCCGGGATTGCAGCGAATCCCGAAAGCGCCTTGCCGGGCTGCAGCGATTGTGCCAGCGCGACACCGATGGCTGCGGCCAGGGTCGTTGTGAACAGGATGAACCCTGCCAGCCGCAAGCCCACGGCGCGCAATTGCGCGCCCGATCCGGCCCCTGCCAGCCCGCCGACGATGGAAGAGAAGATCAGCGGGATCAGAACCATCGCGATCAGCGCCAGAAATATCCTGCCCGGCACGGCCAGCCACAGCCCGATCACCTCGGCTGTTTCCGGGTTGATCAGCCCGGCGCCTTCGCTCAGCAGCAGGCCCGCCCCGAACCCGAGGACCATTCCAGCCATCACCTGCGCCCACAGCCTGGAGGTGATCCAGACGCGCAGTTTGAACCGCTGCCGGGCGATCTGCATCGGCGCTTGCGTTGTCTCATGTTCCATGGCGTCTGCAATACCGCGATGGCAGTCAGGCCGCAAACCGCCAACCCACCGCCAGGCCCCGGGCCTCTGGCGGTCTGCATATCTGACGCAGTTGCCAGCAAAAAAGGGGCACCCGATGGGCGCCCCTTCGTTTTGCGATAGGCCGCGTGTCAGTCGCGCGGCTCGTTCATCAGCCCGCGAACGACCGCATAACACGCGCCCAGCAGAACCAGCGTGAAGGGCAGGCCCGTTGACACCGCCATGGCCTGCAGCGCGACCAGACCACCGCCAAGCAGCAACGCGATGGCCACCGCACCCTCGAAGCTGGCCCAGAACACGCGCTGGACGACCGGTGCGTTGGTCTTGCCACCGGCGGCAATGGTGTCGATCACCAGCGAGCCCGAGTCCGACGAGGTGATGAAGAACACGATCACCAGCACGATCCCGATGAAGGATGTGATCGCGGTCAGCGGCATTTGCGTCAGCATCTGGAAAAGCTGCAACTCCAGCGCCGCTTCCTGCACGGCCGTGTAGCCGTCATTCACCACCTGGCTGATCGCCGTGCCACCCATCGCGGTCATCCACAGGACCGACAGCAGCGTCGGCACGATCAGCACGGCGATCAGGAATTCGCGCACGGTCCGGCCCCGACTGACGCGGGCGATGAACATGCCCACGAAGGGCGACCAGCTGATCCACCAGGCCCAGTAGAAGGCCGTCCAGCCCCCGGCGAAGTTGCTGTCTTCCCGCCCGAAGGGCATCGACAGTTCCGGCAGGTAGCGGCCATAGGCCAGCAGGTTGTCGAAGAAGCCTGTCAGAATGGCCAGCGTCGGCCCGACCAGGATCACGAAGGCCAGCAGCAGCGCAGCCAGACCCATGTTGACCTCGGACAGCACCTTCACACCGCCTTCAAGCCCGCGGATGATCGAACCGATGGCGATCAGGGTGATCAGGATGATCAACAGGATCAGCATCGAATTGCCCGTGCCCAGGTCGAACAGGAAGTCCAAGCCTGCTGCGGCCTGCTGCGCACCGATCCCCAGCGAAGTCGCCAGTCCGAAGACAGTCGCAAACACCGCCAGAATGTCGACGACATGCCCCGGCCAACCCCAGACGCGCTCGCCGAAGATCGGATAAAAGGCCGAGCGCAGTGTCAGCGGCAGGCCCTTGTTGTAGCTGAACAGCGCCAGCGCCAGCGCCACGATGGCATAGATCGCCCAGGGGTGCAGGCCCCAGTGAAAGATCGTGGCCGCCATGCCCAGGCGCCGGGCTTCCTCGATATTGCCTTCGGCCCCGCCCAGCGGCGCCCAGTCGGTGCGCAATCCGTCCTCGCCCACCGAGATGCCGCCAAAGGCGGTCGAATAATGCGACATCGGCTCTGACACACCGAAGAACATCAGCCCGATGCCCATGCCGGCCGCGAACAACATCGAGAACCAGCCGATATAGCCGAAATCCGGCGTGGCCTCTGGCCCGCCCAGCCGCACCTTGCCCAAAGGCGACAGCACGATGCCCAGACAGACCAGCACGAAAATATTGCCTGACAGCAGGAAGAACCAGTCCAGATTACTGGTCAGCCAGTCGCGCATACCCACGAACAGCGGTTCGATGTCATTCTGGAAGGCCAGCGTCAGGAAGACGAACAGCATCACCCCGATGGCAGAAACCGAGAACACCACCTTGTGAATGTCCAGTTCCATCGAGACCGCGCCGCTGAAATTGTCCTGACCGATATCGTAATCGGTCTCGATGATTTCCGTTTCGCCCTCGGGCTCGGGGATCGGCTCGACCTCTGGGGTCTGCTCGGCCTCCATGCCCTCGAGGGGTTTGTCGTCGTCAGAGTCAGTCATGGCGTTCCCTCTGTTCTGCGCTGTATGCGTCTGTTTTATTGTGTGAAATACGCGAAAGGGGCCTCTGCAAAGGCCAACACATTTCTAACCGCGGGCAGTCCGTTCGCACTACGGACGTCGCAAGTCAGCCAGCGATCATGCGACGGATGTCGTAGCGTCGCGCCTCGGCTTCATGCCCCTTGACGACCTGACAACATTCATTTCCGAATGATGTAAAGGGGGCAGCGGGCATTCTGTCGCCAGCCATGAGCATTCCGTGTTCGTCCGCCGCGCTGCATGAGTTCAGCGCATAGATGCCGCGATAGAGGGAGGACGCGTGTCCCGCCAACGACCCGAGTCCCGCCGCGAACAACTGCGCGCGCAACTGGACCGGCTGTATCACGGCCGCTCGAAGGCCGGGTTGCGGTTTCGCATGGGCCTGCTGCTGTTCGATCTCGTGATCATCGGCAGCTATGTGGCGGGCAGTGTCTTCGATCTGCCGACCAGCTTGATGGTCCTCGATCTGTTTCTCGCCGCAATCCTGATCGCGGATCTGTCTGCGCGCTGGCTGATTTCACGAAGCACCCGCGCCTTTCTTGCGCGCAATCCGTTCCACTGGGCGGACATGATCGTCATTCTCAGCCTGATCGCGCCGGTCATGTTCGGGGATTTCGCTTTTCTGCGCGTGCTGCGGGCGTTGCGCGTGGCGCGCTCCTACCGGGTGTTGCAGGAATTGCGTCAGGACAGCCGGTTCTTTCGTCGCAACGAAGAGGTCATCCAGCGCAGCGTCAATCTGGGCGTGTTCATCTTCATCGTCTCCGGCACGGTCCATGCGCTGCAAAAGGACATCAATCCTGACATCAGCACCTGGCTGGATGCTCTCTATTTCACCATGGCCGCGCTGACGACCACCGGCTTTGGCGATATCGTGCTGGTCAACGCATCTGGGCGCTGGCTGTCGATTGCAATCCTGATTGTCGGTGTGGGTCTGTTTCTGCACCTGCTGCAATCGGTGTTCCAGCCGCCCAAAGTGCGGCAGAAATGCAAGGGGTGCGGGCTGCTGCTGCATGACCCGGATGCCATCCACTGCAAGCATTGCGGGGCCGAGATGAGCATCGAAACCGAGGGGGCATGACACATGGCGATGTCGCGGAACGCGGCATCCGCGGCCAGGGCGCTCGGGCCGGGCCTCGCGGCCTTCCCGCAGGCAAGCGATAGCTGCGCCGCGCGCGCGACGGCGAAAGCGCGGCGGCGAAAGCGCGGCGGCTGGGCACCCGGGATGCCGCGCCCGTTCCGGGGGTCTTTGCCGCAACGCCCGACAGGCAGGTTGACAGGCCTGATCGGATCGGGCAAACCACCCGCGCTGGTTTGATCCAGCCTTTTTCAATCCTTGACCAGAGAGAACCATGGACAGCTGCTCTAGTAGCGGTCTGGCACGCGTGACGATGCGTTCTCATGTGCGCCAGGCCATCCCGATGACATTCGACCGTCCCGGCCTGTCTCTGGCTGAAGCGTTGCGCGTCTAAGGCGCGCGCTTCCTGCCTCCGGACCGGCCGCGGCCGGTATGATGGAGGCAACAATGACCTTTCACTTCGCCCATATGGCGCCGCCCGGCCAGCAGGCCCTTCACACCGCCACCCCTCGTCCGACCCTCCGCTGGGTGCGCAATGCGCAGACCGGTCAGTTGAGCATGCGCTGGGAACGGCCGCAGGCCACTGCGACTGGACTGCCTGCACAGGTCGAACCGGGTGTCGAGACGCTGCTCGACGCTCTTCTTCGCCGCCAGTCGGATCTGCGCGCGACCTGACGGTCTGCGCCTGACCGACCTGCATCGAAGGAGAGCGCCATGCGTCTTCTCGTCGCTGGCGGGCGGCATCTGGATGATGTCAGCCCCATTCGCCGCGCGCTTGATCTGGTCCACGCCCGTGGGCCGGTCAGTGTGCTGATCCACGGCGGCAGCGGTCTTCTGGGCATCGCGTCCGAGGACTGGGCGCGCGAACAGCGCCTGCATGTCGTGCGCTACCCGGCCAACTGGCGGGAATTCGGCAAGCGCGCCGAAAGCATCCGCAATGGCTTCATGCTGACCGACAGTCGCCCGGATATGATCCTGGCCCTGCCCGGGGGCAATGACACCCGTGATCTGGTGATGCGCGCGCTGGCCGCACGCCTGCCGGTGGTCGATGGCGCGGGCAAGTCGGTGAATGACCCCACCGGCCCCCGCGCCACCGCCCGCAACCTGGCCGACCCGTCCCCCAACCCGGTCACCCCCGGCCCGAAACCTCATCTGCGCCTGATCGGCAACCGCTGATCCCGGCACCAGACAGGAGTTTGCACCATGAAGATGATCCATGACTTCCCCGCCCGCCAGCCCGACCTGCTGGCCGATCTGGAAACCCTGCTGGGCAGCCTGAGCGCCCCGCCCACCCGGCGCACGGCGAAACTGGTCGACGCATCCACCGGCAAGAAGGCCCGCAAGCTGGTGGAAGAGGCCACCGAGGTGGCGCTCGATGCCGTCGCCGGCAACCGCGACGGGCTGATCGAGGAAAGCGTTGATCTGCTCTATCACCTGGCGGTGCTGTGGCATGACCGGGGTGTCTCGGCCGCCGAGATCCGGGCAGAGATGGCCCGCCGCGCCGCCGTGCTGGGCATCGCCGAAAAGCTGCCGAAAAAGGGCAAGGCCAAGGCCACGCTGAAGCGCCTGCCGGGCGCCGTGCCTTCAGACCTGCCTTCAGACCTACCAGCAGAGTCCCGGCCTGCGCCCGTGATGCTTTACCGAGACGGCATGCGTATCGGCACTGTCCCGCTGAGCCAGGCATCATCCGGCGCGATGCCCCGGCCATGACCCTCTGCCCCCCTCCCGGGCAGGCGGACCACCCCTGCTGCGCGGCGGGTCTTCCCGCCGCGTGCGCAAGACGCGCACCCCCTGTGCAACCCGTTTCCCAACCACCGGAGATCAAGACCAATGAAACCCATCCAACTGGCCGGGCCCTGCCTGGCCGCAAGCCTGCTCATGGCCCCGGCCACCGCCCAGGCCTTCGACTGGTCGCTGGAGGCGACCATCACCAATGACCTGATCGACGGCGGCGAGCGGCTGTCGCCTGGCCGGCCCGCCGGCGTGCTGGTCGCCGAAGCCGAGGCAGGAGGCTTCTTTGCCGGCATCGAATTGCAGACCATCCGCATCGACGACGACCGGATCGAAATCGTGCCGTTCCTTGGTTATCGGCATGATCTCGACCCGGTCGAAGTGGAAATAGGTATCGCCGTCCCCTGGGCCGATGATTCCGGCCGCGGCGATGTGGAGATCTTCGCCGGCATCGAATGGGCAGTGGACGACCGCTTTACCCTGGGGGTCGAGGCTGCCTATGCCCCCAGCCCCCGCGACTGGGCCGATGTGGCCCAGACCGGCAGCTTTGCCATCAACGACAGGCTTGACCTGTCGGCTACCGTCGGCCGCGTGCCGGCTGACCGTCTGAACTATGCCAAAGTCGGCCTGACCTACGCGCTGACCGACGCCCTGGCCGCCGATTTTCGCGCGCACAACGCGCGCGAGATCGGCACCCGCGTTGCACTGTCGCTGACCGCGACCTTCGGCAACTGACATTTCCCTGAAAGACAGAGGACAGACAGATGACAACCACCACCGTTGACAGCGTCGGCGCCGCCGGCGCCACCCGCAAGACGGCGCAGGACCCGGTATCGGCCAAGCTGCGCGACGCCTTCATCCATGTCACCGATACCACCACCGTGTCCGAGGCGCTGGAAACCGTGCGCCGCTCGCGCGTGCCCGGCGGCCAGGCGGGCTGCGTCTTCGTCATCGACGCGCAGGGCCGCTACAAGGGCTTCGTGCGTCTGTCGGCGCTTCTGCGCGCCGATGGCGCAACAAAGGCCCTGTCGCTGGCCGAAGGCGCCGATATCGCCGTCAATGGCACCACCGATCAGGAAACCGCCGCGCGGCAGTTGCAGATCCGCGATGTGCCGCTGCTGCCGGTGGTCAACAGCAAGCAGGAAATGATCGGCGTGCTGACCTTTGACGACGCCATGGATATCCTGGAGACCGAAACCTCGGACGATATCTACTACAAGGCCGGTGTCGGCGACCTGTTTTCCACCACCGACCATGTGCGGTCCGAAAAGCTGACCACCGGGCCGATCTGGTACACGGTGCGCGTGCGCATCCTGTTCCTGCTGGTCACGCTGGCCGGCGGTCTGGTCGTCGGCGGGCTGATCGACACCTTCGAGGACTTGCTGGGCGCGGTGATCGTGCTGGCCATCTTCATCCCGCTTGTGATGGACATGGGCGGGAACGTCGGCACCCAGTCCTCGACCATCTTTGCGCGCGGTTTCGCGCTGGGCCATATCAACATGAGCGATTTCTGGCGCAAGTCCTTCGCGCGTGAGGCTGCGGTCGGCGCGGTGATGGCGGTGGGGATCGCGCTGATCGCCGGCACGGTGGCGCATTTCTGGCAGGGCGTGCCCAATGACATCCCCAATCTGGGCATCGTGGTCGGCACGGCGCTGTTCACCTCGGTCTTCACGGCGGCCTGCCTGGGCTTTCTGATGCCCTGGATCCTGGTCAAGATCGGCGTGGACCACGCGCCGGGCGCCGACCCGTTCATCACCACGATCAAGGACTTCACCGGCTTGCTGGTCTATTTCTCGATGGCTGCCTGGCTGATCGGCATCGACTTTGGCGATGAGGAAGAGGCCGCCAGCCTGCTGGACGCCCCGCTGGGCCTGCTGGGCGTGATCGGCTGATACCGGCGCCATGCCCCTGCGCTTTTCCCGCCGCCGCCCGGCCGCGCCCCCCCGTCGCCCGGCGATGGTGCTGAACCGCGCCACGCTGCGCGCCTTCATCCATGGCGGGCGCATCGGTCCCCCGCGTGCCGCCATACTGCGCTGCCCGCCTGCCGAACTCGCCCGCGCCCTGGTCGACCTGCGCAGCGAGGAAGCCGCGCGCTTCCTGTCGCTGGTGCCCGCCGCGCATCAGATCGCCATCATCACCGCGCTGGACCCCGCTACCCGCGCCCGGCTGGCACGCGACTGTCAGGACTGGCGCTGCATCGTGCCCCTGCTGACCGCCGCGCCAGCGGGCAAGGCCGATGACGGTGCAGGGATGGATGCCGAAATGTCTGTGTCTCCCCTTGCCGCGCACCAGCGAAGCGTGGCTAGCTGGGGCGCGCCCGGCCCCCTCGGCCGCTACTGAGACGACGCGAATGCATGACCACAGCCCCGCCTCTCCCGCCGGCGCGACCAGCGACCCCGCCGCCCTGCGCGCCAAGCGCCGTGCGGCCTGGGCGGGCGTCTGGCTGAACGGGCCGCTGGCCCTGGCCAAGATCATCGGCGGCTATATCGCCAACTCTCAGGCGCTGATCGCCGACGGGGTGCATTCGCTCTCCGACCTTGCCTCGGACGCCGCCGTGCTCTGGGCGCTGGGCCATTCCCACCGCCCGCCCGATGACGAACACCCCTTCGGCCATGGCCGGTTCGAGACGCTGGCCACGCTGGCCGTCGCCGCGATGCTGGCGCTGGCCGCGGCCGGCATCGTGATCGACGCCGGCCTGCGCCTGATCGACCCGCCGGACGCCGCGCCCGGCATGTTGGCGCTTTGGGTGGCGGCGGGCTCGGTCCTGCTGAAAGAGGCGCTTTTCCAGTACACCAGCGCCGTGGCCCGGCGCACCGGCTCGGCGATGATGCTGGCCAATGCGTGGCACCACCGCTCGGACGCCGTGTCCTCGGTGGTGGCGGTCGTCGGCATTGGCCTGGCCATGGCCGGCCTGCCCTGGATGGATGCGCTGGCGGCCGTGGCGATTGCCCTGATGCTGGCACGCATCGCCTGGCGCTTTGGCCGCCCGGCGGTGGCGGAACTGGTCGACGCCGCGCCTGATGGCGCGATCGACAAGGCGGTCGGCGCGGCGCTGGCCGACGTGCCGGGGGTGCGCGATGTGCATGACCTGCGCCTGCGCCAGACCGGCGGCGCGGTACAGGCCGATGTGCATCTGGGCCTGGACCCCGACCTGACCCTGTCAGAGGCCCATCGCCTGTGCGAGGCCGCGCGCGCCCGCGTGCTGGAGGCGGTGCCGGCGGTGGACGAGATCGTCATCCACCCCGAACCGCACGGCCACGCCGACGGCTTCGGCGCGCATCGCGCCGCGCTGCGCCCGGCGGTGCGGGAAACGGTGGCGGCCTGTCTGGACGGGCTTTTGCCGCGCGAGACCATCACCGCGCTGCATCTGGATTACCGCAACGAGGGCATCCGCGCGACGGTGGTCATCGACCGCGCCGTGCCGGAAGATACGCGCGAGCAGGCTGCCGCGCGGCTGCAAAGGCTGCAGGCGGAAGGGCGCACCGATCTGGTGGCGCTGCGGCTTCTGGGGCGCTGACCCCGCCGCCGACCCACGCCGTTACCCCGCCCTGCAACGCACCGCCGTTTTCCCTAGGCCCCCACGCCGCTCGCGCCCGCCTTGGGCGTCACCCCCCCTCTGGGCAGCCCAGATCGTCTCAGGCACCGGCTTTCCTGGCGTCGGCATCATTTTTTGCAAGGGGCTCGACATTCGCAGCCCGAACACCGCGGCTATCCGTTGCTGCGCCGCCGCCGCCCGGATGCTCGCCGGCGGGTGGGGGTTCATCTTCGCTCTCGCCGGCACGGGCTGTGTGAACTTCGTCAACCTCGCCCAGCGCCCCCCTTACGCGCCCGCGCGAACCGCGCGTCCCTGCAGACCACAGTACGCGTACGCATCCATGCAGTCCATGCCATCTGCCCCAGTGCCATGCCAACAACGCCTGCAGATGGTGTTTTGCTGCGCGCCGGGATAAGGTTCCACCTGCTATCGCAGCGGGGAGAGGCAACCATGTATGTCCTGCACGGTGTCCATGACTGGGGCTCGCTGGTTGTACACATGGCGCTGGAAGAACTGAGCGCGCCGTTTCGCTACAGCCTGATCGACGTGGATGCCGGGGGGCTGCAGGCACCGGCCTATCGGGCGCTCAACCCGTTCGGCAAGGTGCCGGTGCTGGAAACCCCGCACGGCCCCATCCATGAAACCGCGGCGATCCTGCAATACCTTGCCGAAACGCATGGCGCGCTGATGCCGCAACCGGGCAGTCCGGAACGGGCCAGGTTCCTGATCTGGTTCGCGCTGCTGACCAATCAGCTTCACCCGCAATGCCTGCTGGCCCTGCATCCGGACTGGATGGGGATCGATGGCGCGGATCATGCGGTTGCCGCCTCGGCCCACGCGGCAGTGCTGCCGCTGCTGGACGCGGCCGAGGCCGAGGCCGCGCGCCGCCCGGACTGGCTGTC
>SKHK01000116.1 GCA_007117005.1 Paracoccaceae bacterium | reverse complement strand
CGGCGCCCCCGCCGGCACCGTGGTGCGCGCCGCCGCCGCCGGCGAGGTCGCCGCCATCACCCAGGATACCGACCAGGTGCCGATCATGGTCATCCGCCATGCCGACAACCTGCTGACGGTCTACGCCAATATCGACGATATCCGTGTGGCGCGCGGCGACCGCGTCACCCGCGGGCAGACCATCGCCACCGTGCGCCGCGGCGATCCCTCTTTCCTGCATTTCGAGGTCCGCGAAGGCTTCGAAAGCGTCGATCCCATGCCCTACCTTCAGTAGCCCCCGCAGCCGTCCCGCCCCTCATCTTGCCTCCAATACTCGCGGGGGTGAGCCGGCTCCGCCGGCGAGGGGGCGGCAGCCCCCTTTTAGCCAATCGCACAGAACGCCGCATGCTCCCCGAACCCCGCCTGGCCGAACTCGAACGCCGCCTCGCCTACCTGGAGGCGCGCCTGGGCGAGCCCGGCACCGATCCCGCCACCCTGGCCGAGACCGGGCGCGAACACGCGCGCCTGCGCCCGGTGATCGCCGCCATCGCCGACTGGCGCGCCGCCACAAGGGCGCGGACCGAGGCCGAGGCCCTGCTGGCCGACCCCGAGATGCGCGCGCTGGCCGAAGAGGAACGTGCCCGCCTCGATGCGCTGCTGCCGGATCTGGAACAGCGCCTGCGCCTGGCGCTTCTGCCGCGCGACATCGCCGATGACCGCCCCGCCATCCTGGAGATTCGCCCCGGCACCGGCGGCGACGAGGCTGCGCTTTTCGCCGCTGACCTGATGCGCCTCTATCAGCGCCATGCCGAGGCGCAGGGCTGGGACTGGCAGGTCATCACGGTGGCGCATACCGAACTGGGCGGGCTGCGCGAGGCCGTGGTGCGCGTGGGCGGCGAGGGGGTCTTCGCACGGCTGAAATACGAATCCGGCGTCCACCGCGTCCAGCGCGTGCCGGTCACCGAATCGGGCGGGCGCATCCATACCTCGGCCGCCACCGTCGCGGTGCTGCCAGAGGCCGAGGCGGTCGATATCGCCATCGCCGATGGCGATCTGCGCATCGAGACGATGCGCGCCTCGGGCGCGGGGGGGCAGCATGTCAACACCACCGATTCGGCGGTGCGCATCACCCATCTGCCCAGCGGCATCACCGTCACCAGTGCCGAGAAATCCCAGCACCAGAACCGCCGCCTGGCAATGGAGGTGCTGCGCGCGCGCCTCTTTGCCGCCGAACGCGACCGCCAGGCGGGCGAGCGTGCCGCCGACCGGCGCGCGCAGCTGGGCTCGGGCGATCGGTCCGAACGCATCCGCACCTACAACTTTCCCCAGGGCCGCGTGACCGACCACCGCATCAACCTGACGCTTTACGCCCTGGGCCAGGTCATGGCCGGCGACCTGACCCCGGTGACGGATGCCCTGATCGCCCATGACCAGGCCGCCCAACTGGCCGAGATGGAGGCGTGAGCACCGCCGCCGCGTTGCTGGCCCCGGCCATCGCCCGGCTGCGCGCGGCCGGCATCATTGATCCGGCCCGCGACGCCCGGCTGCTTCTGGCCCATGCGCTGGACCTGCCCGCCGACCGGCTGACCCTGCATCTGCATGACCCGCTGCCGCCCGGCGCCGCGGCGCGCATGGACGCGCTGATCGCCCGGCGCGCGGCGCGCCAGCCGGTCAGCCAGATCATCGGCGCGCGGCTTTTCTGGGGGCGGCAGTTCATCGTGACCCCGGATGTGCTGGACCCCAGGCCGGAAACCGAAACCCTGATCGAAGCGGCGCTGACCGCGCCCTTCGCCCGAGTGCTGGATCTGGGCACCGGTTCGGGTGTCATCCTGCTGACCCTTCTGGCCGAGCGCGCACAGGCGAGCGGGCTGGGGGTCGATATCTCGCCCCCCGCGCTGGACGTGGCGCGGCGCAACGCGCAGGCGCTGGGGCTGGAGGGGCGTGCGCAATTCCGCCTGTCGGACTGGTTCACGGCCGTCGAGGGCCGGTTCGACCTGATCATCGCCAACCCGCCCTATATCGCCGCCGCCGAGATGCCCGCCCTTGCGCCAGAGACACGGGAGTGGGAGCCGGCGCTGGCGCTCACCCCCGGCGGCGACGGGCTGGGCGCCTATCGGATCATCGCGCAGGGTGCGGCGGCGTTTCTGAATCCCGGTGGCAGGTTGTTGATGGAAATCGGCCCGGCCCAGGGGGCAGCGGTGGCCGCGCTTTGCCGGGCGGGGGGGCTTGCCGGGGTGCAGGTCCTGCCGGACATGGACGGGCGCGACCGTGTCGTGGCGGCGGCAGGGGCGGTAGGCGGCAGGGGGTAGGCGGCCAGCCCTGGGCGGCCGCGGGCCTTTCCATCCGGCAAATGCCCGGAAAACCCGGCGGTTTCCCGCATCATGGGCAGAAAACGGCTTGTGCTGCGAGGCTGTACGTGGTTAGACGATATTAGGCGCAAGGACATCGACCAGCTTTTCGGGCAGGTCACTGGCGCGCCGCCACCCGTAAAGGAACCACCGCAAGGCGCCGATAGGCGACAGTCTGGTTCACATCCGACCAAGGCCGGAAAATACCGAATGAGATCACCTAACAAACGCTCGCGTTCGAAGTCGAACCGGCAGAAGCCCCTTGGCAATATCGTCAATCGCGTGTTCGACAGCTCCGGCCCGGCGGGCAAGGTGCGGGGAACGCCGCAGCAGATCATCGACAAGTACCTTGCACAGGCGCGTGACGCGCAACTGTCCGGTGACCGGGTTGCCAGCGAGAATTTCGCCCAGCACGCAGAGCATTATGCCCGCATGCTGAGCGAGGCGCAGGCCGAGATCGCC
Source organism: Paracoccaceae bacterium (assembly GCA_007117005.1). Lineage (GTDB taxonomy): Bacteria > Pseudomonadota > Alphaproteobacteria > Rhodobacterales > Rhodobacteraceae > Pararhodobacter. The sequence goes on along the minus strand of SKHK01000116.1, from coordinate 1,648 downwards.
CGCGAGGCCGAGGCGCGGCGCGAACAGCAGCAACAGCAGCAAGACCGCCAACAGCAGGACCGCCAACAGCAGGGCGGTCAGCAGCCGGGCGGGCAGCAGCCGGGCGGGCAGGGCGACGCGCGTGGTGATGATCACCAGAATGCTGGTCAACAGGGCCGGCGCCGCAACGCACCGCACGGTGATGGCGAACAGCCCAATCGTGACCAGGCGCCCGGCGGTGCGGGTGCAGGTCAGGCCGGTGCAGCGGTGCTGGACAGCCCCGCTGACGGGTCAGGCGAGGCCGGCCTTGTGGAAACACCCGAGGGCAAGGGCGCCGGGTCCGCCGCCCATGATGCGCCCGGCGCGGGTGAAGGCCAGAACGTTGGCCAAAACGAAGGCCATGGCGGTGGTCAGGGCGAGGCGGATGCGAAACCCGTCCCGCGCAACCGTCGCCGTGCCCCGCGCAAGCCCGCGGAAGGCGAAGCCGCCAAGCCGCGCAGCCCACGCAAGCCGCGCGCAAAGCAGGACGATGCCGCCCAACCCGGCGACAACCCCACGCATAGCGCCGCTGAATAGGCAGGGCCGGACGCAGCGCGTTCATTGACGTGTCGCCCGAAAGCCCTTTCCGGTGACACGCCGGGAACGACATATAGCCAGGAACCGGGTTTCGGTTCCTGGCTTTTTCATTGAAGATCAAGTGGTTAGGGCGGGGTGTGCTAACGCAGCCATGCGCTGCACGCTCTGGCGTGCCGCTTTCGTTTCAGGGGCCTGTCACGCCCGGTGATTGCCGTCAGCAAGGGTACCGATGGCCGGGCACAGCCAGCTTTATTGGTCCGTCTCGGCCAACCGGGCGACATGCACCGCCAGATCCTGATCACGTGAGAGGTCGGCACGGGCAAGCCCGTCGCGCAGCGAATCAACCGATAAGGTCATGTTGCGGACCACCTGCGCCCCCGGCGCCGCGGGCCCGTAGGGCTCGCCATCGATCAGGAAATATACCGAGCCGGAATTGCCGGCATGCAGCGTCGGCGGCAGTTCGGTCTGCGGAATGGTGTAGGTCTCGCCGGCATCGAGGATGCGCTCGAAGATCACCGAGTTATCCGCGCCGCGAACCCGCACCCAGGACGGGCGCACGGCAAGTAGCTGAACCGTGGCCGGGCCCTGATCCAGCACCTGCGGTGCGGCGGTCTCATCGCCCTGCAGATCGGCCAGCGCCTCCATCACCGCACGGTCGGCAGAAATGGCATCGGGGCTGCGCCCTTCGCGCGGGCTGATCGCCGCGATCGGCCCGTCACGCGGCACCACGACGGGGCTGTCAAGCGCCTGCGGGCGGGTGACGCGGACATGCCCCTCGATCACGGGGCGGGGGCTGTCATCGGCATCGGCGCGCTGGCCCGAACGGTCGCCATCGCCATCGCCAATGCGGCGCGTATCGGTCACCGACGGGCTGTCTTCGCCACGTGCGCCCAGGCCCGCGGCGGTGCCGGCCGCGGCAAGCGGGTCGATATCCGTCAGCACGCTGGGCGCGAAATCGGCCGGCGCCACCTGCACGCGCTGCACTTCCTGCAGCACCGTCCAGGCGCCGAACCCCAGCCCGCCGATCAGCGCCGCCAGCATCGTCACCGAACCCAGCGCGCCGGGTTCCAGCCGCCGCCAGAAGGGCTCCGGG